>PBJN01000052.1 GCA_002720735.1 Porticoccaceae bacterium | reverse complement strand
TTTATCTTGTGTCAAAAGCCCTGCAAAAGCGATTATAGAACCGTTAAGAGTTACCGACGCTTCTACACTGGCACCTGACTTTATTGTGATGTGACCATTTTGAACGGATACACAATAGCACCATTCGAGTGGACTTATGTGAAGGGCGATTGTTGTATCATTGAGCTCTTCTAATAATTCAACTGTCTCTACGTCATATGCAACGGCTGCATTTAACAATTTCTCTAGCGATGTGACTCCTAATTCTGTAAGTTGCTTAGCAATCATCAGGGTTTAATTCCCATATGGACTGCAGCGATTCCTCCACTCATGTTGATATATTCCACATTTAAAAGACCGGCCTTTTGTACCATTTGTTTTAAAGTTTCTTGATCCGGATGCACGCGGATAGATTCAGCCAGGTATTTATAGCTACCCTCATCATTTGCGAATAGTTTCCCAAGTTTTGGGATGATTTTAAAAGAGTATTCATCATACAGCTTTGAGATAATGTCGCTGTAAGGCTTGGAGAATTCAAGGATTAATAATTTTCCTCCCGGTCTCAGTACCCGTCTCATTGATATCAGGGCACGATCTTTATCAGTGACATTTCGTAATCCAAATCCAATACTAACTATGTCAAAACTGTCGTCTTGAAAAGGCAGCATCTGCGCATCGGCTAAAACATAGGAGATATTTTTGACCAATCCTTTATCAATAAGGCGGTCTCTTCCGATATCAAGCATAGATTGGTTGATGTCAGACAGCACCACGTGGCCACTGGGGCCTACGCGCGTGGCAAATTTTGCCGCTAAGTCACCTGTTCCACCAGCAACATCCAGAACTTTCTGACCAGGCTTTACTCGGGATATCTCAACTGTGATATGCTTCCATATTCGGTGGACACCACCAGACATAATGTCATTCATGATATCATACTTGTTTGCGACCGAGTCGAACACACCCGCAACATAGCTAGCTTTGTCTTTTGCAGGTATTGTCNTGTACCCGAAGTGGGTGCTCTCTTCTGACATATTTTCCTTTGAAATTAGGTTCTAACTNTTTCATTGTACTAAGCTACGAATCATTTAGGTATGTAAAATAGAAGTCTTTTAAATTAATTGCAGAGAATTTTAAGAGTTGAGGTGTGAGGGTCGCGAGATTTACCTGAGCTGTGGAGTTGTGANAGATATTTATTCCAATTTTTTGAATGATTTTCACAAAGTTCAAGTAGAAGTGACCAGGTAAAAATACCGGTAGTATGTCCGTCGCTAAAATAAATTTGCAAAGCATAATTTCCACACTTGGCAATATCCCTTATCTGGATGCACTTTTTACCATTTGGAAAATCCTCATTATGTTTGTTTTCAGCACTGGGCGAGTATACTCGCAAATATTCTGCACTGAGAGCCACTTTTAACTCGTCTTTGTACTCCAAATGGAGCAGGGTCTTGCATTTGCTGAGGGTAATAAGTTTCGGAACTTTCAAAAATCTATCCTCAAATCCAGATTTGTTGGAGGGTTTCTACATATTTTTGACTACAGAGGTTTTTATAGGATAAATCGAGTGAGATCTTCATCCTTTGCTAAGTCGCCCAATTGTTCTTGCACAAATTCTGCGTTAATCGAGATTTTTTCTCTATTGGTGCTTAAATCGGCAGCGTCAAATGAAATTTCCTCTAGCAAGCGTTCGAGGATAGTGTGAAGTCTTCTTGCGCCAATGTTTTCTGTACTCTCATTTACATCAAAAGCAATTTCGGCGATTCGTTTTACCCCGTCGGCGTCGAACTCTATATCAAGTCCCTCCGTTCCCATAAGCGCCGTGTATTGTTTAGTAAGCGAGGCAGTGGGTTCAGTCAGAATCCGCTCGAAATCGTTTATACTAAGCGATGATAATTCTACTCGTATAGGTAGTCTTCCTTGTAGCTCTGGTATCAAGTCAGAGGGTTTGCAAAGGTGGAAAGCTCCTGAGGCAATGAAGAGAATATGATCTGTCTTAATCATTCCGTATTTTGTAGTAACGGTACTTCCCTCGATCAGCGGCAATAAGTCTCTTTGCACTCCTTCCCGAGAGACATCTCCGCCAGTTACCTCTGAACGCTTACAGATTTTGTCTATTTCGTCCAGAAACACGATGCCGTGTTGCTCGGCTGATTCAACCGCGTTTAGCTTAATCTCCTCCTCGTTGACAAGCTTCCCAGCTTCCTCTTCTTTCAGATTTTTTAGTGCTTCGCTAACGGTAAGTTTTCGTTTATTGGTTTTCCCTTTACCCATTGCACTAAACATGTTTTGCAGTTGCGATGTCATTTCTTCCATACCCGGCGGTGCCATGATTTCGACGCCAACTGGTGTTTGATGTAACTCGATTTCTATTTCTTTGAAATCGAGTTCCCCCTCGCGAAGTTTCTTTCGAAAAACTTGGCGTGTAGTTGATTCTTTTGATTCAGAGTTGCGGGGAGGAGGGAGAAGAGCGTCCAGCACGCGTTCCTCTGCAGCATCCAAAGCGCGTTGTGCAACTTTTTTCAATTCGCGTTCCCGACATTGTTTTACTGAGGTCTCGACGAGATCACGGATGATTGATTCTACATCTTTTCCAACATAGCCTACTTCCGTAAACTTGGTTGCTTCTATTTTCACGAAAGGTGCGTTTGCAAGCCGTGCTAATCGTCGAGCAACTTCGGTTTTGCCGACCCCAGTCGGACCAATCATTAGAATATTTTTGGGAGTTACTTCGTTGCGGAGGTCTGATTCAAGTTGAGATCTACGCCACCGGTTTCTCAGCGCTATCGCGACTGCCCGTTTTGCGTCATTTTGACCGATGATATGCTTGTTGAGTTCGTGCACGATCTCACGCGGAGTCATCTGAGACATACGTATTTTACTCCGTATTGGTAGTCATAGGGTTAGATTCAAGTACTTCAATACAGTGATTTTGATTGGTAAACACGCATACATCAGCTGCAATTTTGAGGCCTGTAGAAACAATTTCTTCGGCAGTTAAACTAGTATTTTCAAGCAGAGCTTTAGCTGCCGCCTGTGCATAGGGCCCACCAGATCCAATTGCAATTAAATCGTCTTCTGGCTGTATTACGTCACCGTTACCAGTGATCACAAATGAACTGCTATGGTTTGCCACAGCGAGAAGTGCCTCAAGCCGACGTAGCATTCGGTCGGTACGCCAGTCCTTCGCTAACTCCACCGCCGCTCTGGTTAGATTTCCATGATGCTGTTCAAGTTTTGCCTCGAACCGTTCGAATAAAGTGAACGCATCTGCGGTTCCTCCCGCAAATCCTGCGATAACTTGATCCTTGTATAAGCGACGGACTTTGCGAGCATTACCTTTCATAATCGTATTGCCCATACTGACTTGTCCGTCCCCTCCAATAACTACAAAGTTATTCCTTCGGACTGATAAAATTGTTGTCCCGTGGTATTGTTTCAATTTTCACTCCAACTATNTTCTTTATATTTGGGGCTAGTTCGAAAATATCAATCTCGAATTGGTAGATCTTTTCTTTATGCTTGTTTACTGCCTTGCGACAAAGCGAAACATGATGCTTATCCATCGCTAGAAAACCATCATTCTGCGTGTTAGCATTTAATAATACAAATTTAGCTCTTACTTGGTGTGTTGGCTAATCCTACCTGCATGCCCGAAGCAAACGTAATTATATTTTCACATTTTTGTATGTATTTCCTTCAGGAGTTCATAAATGGCACTTGTCCTCAACAATAAGTCCCTCCTCAGATCACAGATATATTCCGCCGGGCGGTGGTTAGATTCGGATAGCTTGGAGACTCTGGATGTGGTGAATCCTGCCACAAATGATGTCATTACCACGGTGCCATATTGTGGTGCTATCGAAACAAGACGAATGATAGAGGCCGCCGCTCAAGCACAACGTTCGTGGGCATTAGCCACTGCAAAGCACAGATCTGTGGTTTTGCGGGATTGGTTCAATCTGATCGTTCAAAATAAGGATGACTTAGCTTTCCTGCTTACCCTTGAACAGGGCAAACCACTTACAGAAGCATCAGCTGAGCTTACGTATGGTGCAAATTATATTGAGTGGTTCAGTGAGGAGGCTAAGCGTGTTTATGGTGATGTTATTCCACAACCCTCGGAGGATAAAAGACTGGTGGTTATCAAGCAACCCATTGGTGTGGTGGCGTGCATAACCCCTTGGAATTTCCCAAATGCGATGCTGACGCGTAAAATCGCTCCGGCACTCGCGGCAGGATGCACCGTGGTGTGTAAACCGGCAAATGCAACGCCTTTGTCTGCCTTAGCCCTCGCTGAGTTAGCTCATCAAGCTGGTCTTCCTGCTGGTCTGATTAATATTGTAACTGGAAATACTGAAGCAATTGGAGCAGAGCTAACGTCAAACCCGCTAGTTCGAAAGCTTACTTTTACAGGATCTACGCCGGTGGGCAAGAAGCTCATAGCCGCTTGTGCGGGCACAGTGAAAAGAACTTCTATGGAATTAGGTGGCAATGCGCCTTTCATCGTTTTTGATGATGCTGATTTAGAGTCTGCAGTGCAAGGGGCGGTTGCATCTAAATATCGTAATGCAGGTCAGACTTGCGTTTGCTCCAACCGTTTAATCGTTCAAAGCGGTATTTATGAACGATTTGTTGAGATGCTAGCTAGTGCGGCGGGTAATCTTGTAGTAGGAAATGGAATTGATATTTCTACCACAGTGGGCCCACTTATAAACACGCGTGCAGCCAAAGATGTTTGTTCTATTATTGATGACGCACTTTCGAAGGGAGCTCAATGTATAACAGGCGGTGGCATGAGTTCCTTGAAGGGCAGTTTTGTTGAGCCCACTGTTCTCACAAATGTCACCCGTGAAATGAGGGTTTTCTCGGAAGAAATTTTTGGTCCAGTTGCGCCAGTGTTCAGATTTGATACTGAAGACCAGGTGATTGAGATGGCTAATGATACTGAATTTGGGCTCGCTGCTTATTTTTATACACAGGATCACGGGAGGATATGGAGAGTTGCGGAGCGTCTTGATTACGGTATTGTTGGCATCAATGAAGGTATAATTTCAAACGAGATGGCCCCTTTTGGCGGTGTAAAGGAATCAGGTAACGGACGAGAGGGATCTAAATATGGAATTGATGACTATCTTGAAATCAAGTATCTATGCATCGGTGGTATAAACTAATTTTGTTTTTACTCGATTAGTGTATTTCGACTTTTAATGAATGCGATATTCTNAAATCTAAAGTGCCATCTTTCCCAATCTTACCCTTTGGGGATGACGCCCCACAGGCAAAGATTGGGTCTCGCGGGCGTCTTTAAACGAGATTACAGCAACCCGATCTTGATTGCTCACGGACACATAGCAATCTTTCCCGTCGGCACTTTTCGTAGCCCAGTAGGGCTTTGCGTCGAGACTGTTGTTTGCGAGCTTTATCGTATGAAACTGAAAAGAGGTAACATCAACGATTGCAGCGTAGCCGGACATGGTGGCAGCCACACACAGTTTTGTTCCATCTGAGTTAATCGCTATCCCGTGGTGAGCAGAATTTAATTTGTATTCGCTTGGTCGAAGAGCCTTTGTTTCGGCAGGTATTGGCAATCTTAGAATCCGAGAGACGAGCTGCTGCTTCACGTTATACTCCACAATTCCATGGAAGAATGAGATTTGTAGATAAACTATATTTGCATCTGGTGAGATTGCCATTGGGCGAACTGCGCCCTCGTGCCACGGCATACCAAAGTCCCGAATTTTTTTGGCTATATCGATTCTCTGTAGTATCTCATAGTTGGTTGCATTGACGATTTGAAAATATCGATCTCCCTTCAGGTAGTTGAGTAAACGGTTGGATGTTGGCAGATAGACACGGCCAATACTAGCGTGAAAAATTAAGTTGCCATCTTGAGAAAAGGAGTTTTCATGCGGGCTATCACCTGAGGGGAAGCCGCCGATGATGTCACCGCTTCTGGTATCGATGGCATGAACCTTTCGGGCGGTGGAGGCGGACACTAAGAGTGTCCTACCATCTGGTGATATTGCTGCGTGGTCCGATCGGTACCCTTCGATGGGGGTCCGCCATATTATCTTGCCGCTATGTATGTTTAGGGCAACAACATCAGCAAAACTCGGTCTCGATACGAAAACTGTTGTTCCATCATTAGAGGTAAACATGTCGTCCACAAGCTGATGATTACCTTCCCCAATAAGTTTTTTAATCAACCAAGACATTACCTGTTTGTCAACACGACTTTTTAAGTCTTTCAGACGGTGCACTTTATCCGGCACTGCATCAAGTACTTTTATATGTTTAAATCCATTAGGATCATAGATGTCGATAGTTCCATCCCAGTTATTACCCACCAAAATAACGTCCTGAGTGATTATGGCTTCTTGAATTGGCGCTTGTTTGTCGTGTATTGGATCGAGCGTATTAGTGGATTCAGCTCTCGCTGACGATAGCCCGAATAGACTCAAAAATATGAGCTGTCCTACCGGTAGATAATACTTGATGAATACCATTAAACCACTTTACCCGTTTGTCACTGATTTAGGCATGTTTTCCAGAGTCAGGTCGTATGACGACACCAATAATTCCTCCCTTCATTGAAACACTTTTTAAATCTTATAGTCTACTTAAGGTTGCGGCGACTTCACTTTTAACTGAAAACAGATGTTAATTATTTAGCCAGATTTAATAGTTCCTCAGGATTCTTTAAAACAACAGTCTTTGCAGATTACCGGACGCACTTTCTTGAACTACGGAGGCGACATGAATTCCCGACATCCCTTTTCTGTATTGCTATTTGGTCTTATGGAGGCTTCGCTTTGGGTTTTGCAACCAGTTTGTTACTAAAATAATGTAATCGTTATATCCGTTAAGTAATGCATTTTTCCGTTTTGCCACCGCAAGTTTATTTTCGTGTTGTTATGTTTTCGTTGGGAGTGACAAGTATGTGGTCAAGTTATAAAATTAGGTGTTAAAATTATNATGTTGTTGACCGCAGGCAGTTTATTAGCTACGTGTCATGGCCTGTGTATAATGATCTCTCACATGCCGACTCCTGAAGTTACTAAATTATTATATAGGCATTTCAAATGCTATCATCCTTCGCTGCCATATAGATTTTAATGAACTGTAATCCAAAGAGCAGTAGNGTTAGTAGCANCAGGGTTAGTAATAGTGATCGTTGGCCTTGCTAAACTTTTTAAAATAGCGTCTACGGTATAAGTTCAGCTGGGGATGATCACATACTCAGTACGATTGTTGTCATTGCCTAACTTTTCATCTCATCAAACAATGGTATTATTCTGCCTTACGGGGCGTTAATCTACCTTTTGCTTGCTGACATTGCCAGGTTGGGTTCGCTTGNTAGGTCTGAGTACCTTTTGGTTTTTCTTGAATAAGGATTAAGACAGACTATTTAATGGATATTTTTGATGGCACAGACTGAAAATATTGAAAAACAGCGCCTGATAAACTTTATGCGCCACACNAGCATGGAGGTGACCCCAAAGGGAGTTCAGCANATTGGNGATTTAAATGCATTTTTGAGGCCTGGCAGTACGGTATATGTGACTGCCTTACCNGGTTCAGATTTTAGTGACACTATAAATGCCGCGCGATATTTAAATGCAAGTGGTTTCAAATCTGTGCCGCATTTTTCAGCACGCGCCATCAAATCGAAAAAACAATTAGAAGAGGATTTGGATATCCTCACAGGCGAAATTGGAATTAAAGAAGGACTTTTAGTTGGTGGCGGTAGTGATACCGTGATCGGCGAATTTGCCTCCTCTATCGAGGTGCTGAGAACTGAATTATTTGAGAAATATGGCTTCAAAAAGCTCGGTTTAGCAGGCCACCCAGAGGGTAGTCCGGATGTAAGTTTGGAGGATTGTTTGCTTGCCATCGACGATAAAAATGCTTATGCGAAAAATACGGATATGGATCTCTACTTAGCGACTCAGTTTGTATTTGAGGCACGACCTGTACTTGATTGGGAGCGGGCGATTCGTGAGAGGGGGAATGTGCTNCCCATTCACGTCGGNATACCTGGAATTGCAACCATAAAAACATTGTTAAAACATGCAGAACATTGTGGAGTTGGACCCTCCGTGCGCTTTTTAAAACGTAATCCGGCCAATGTAATCCGATTAGCGCTTGCTGATACATTTTTTGGGCGATTTGTTAATGCACCCTCCTCAAACCCAAGCGAGTTGATACGTAACTTGGTGAGGGGTATTTATTCTGATTCAGGTTGTTTGATCGAGAGATGTCATTTGTATCCGCTGGGTGGGCTTGCCAAGTCAGCGATTTGGTTAGACTCGGTCCGGGTGGGTGATTTCAGTCTAAACCAGCGAGGCTTTGATCTGTACCCAAGTGCAGGAAAAAAGCCTCAGGCATGAGCATCAGCATTGTGGCTCTTGTAAATCGACATAGGAACTTTTTTTTGATAATTACAAAGCTCAGCTCTGTAATTAAAGTGGTGTCTGTTGGATTTGTTTTATCCTTTATTTTGATTNGANCGCGGATAAACTCTTCTGATCATTAAGTCTTAACTGATGAGATAATAGCCNACGACTAGGGTCGGATCGAAGCGGATTCACTTGAGGCGGGCCTTTAGTTTTAAGAGGGGAATGCGCTGGTTAATTCGGTTACCGAAGAGACTGGATGCTAATCAANGCGTTTGAAGATGCGTGCGACCAACATTTACGAAGATATCTGCAGTCAAAAGCGAATCGCAGTAATCGATCTTTTGATGTAACTGTGTGATGCAGTTTTGCCGANTGCGTGGCTCGGTGGTCGAGGGATGTGGGACGGGAGTGTGGGTGCACTGTTGGGGGACACGGTTACACATGAATCAAAGCCGTGTTTGTTGGTTTTACTTCAGTGGCGGTGTTAGTTGACAATAACCACAGGGTGGCAATGGAACCTAAGTCGGAATTTCCAATTTAGCCAGGAAAGATACAGAGTTTAAGCCAAGTCTCGCTCCGGAAAACGATTGAATGCTTTTGCTAACACAAGAAAAGCTAACAGGAGTGCAGCCGTAACTACCACAATTTTCATTATTTCCGGGCTAATAAGGCCGATAAAAGTTATGAAGTAACTAATAGCAATAGCCAATAAGACGCTCAAAAGGGTGCTNAGGAAGAGACGATTTGTCTCTGCGAGGACGTATAAGCAAGGCACTAATATGAGGGTAATAGTGGACGCAAAAAGAATCCCGAAACTTAAAGATAATGCCATTGGTATGACAAATTGTGCCTGAACGCTCGTTTCAAACAGCAGGGGTAACAATCCAACAAAGGTAGTAAGAGTAGTAAGGAGGATCGCTCGAAAGCGTTTCTTGCCGGCAGCTATGATTGAATTATTTGGAGTCAGGCCGTCGGCAAGTTGTCGATTGGCGAAGTCCACCATTATTAAACTATCATTAACTACGACGCCAGCAAGAGCCATTATTCCAATAATCGATAGCATATTCATTGTCACACCCANGAGCATGTGACCAAGTGCGGCACCGACGAAACCAAATGGTATTACTGACATGATTAGCACCGGCTGAAGATATGATTTTAATGGTACAGCAAGCAGTCCATACATAAGTATTAGAGAGGTTAGACCACTTATGATCATTTTCGAGTAATAGTCGTTTTGCTCTTTTGTGCCTCCGGTAAGTCGGAACTCAACGCTCGGGTACTTNTCTAACAACATNGGGACGAATGATGCCTTAACGTCACGCACTACATCACCGCTCTCGATCTTGTTCTCGAGAACCTCCGCGGTAATAGTAATTGTGCGTTTGCGATCCAGGCGCCTAATTTCGGTTACCCCAAGCCCCATTTGAATGTTTGCAACTTCTCCTATCGCGATAGATTCTCCGCTGCTTGTACGTATCAACATATTCTCTAGAGATGCAATGGAGCGACGGTCAGCATACGGAAAACGTACCATCACGTTAATAGTTTCGGAATCACGCTGGATTCGTTGTGCCTCTTCTCCGTGGAAGGCCTGCCTCACTTGCCGCGCAATATCCACTAGACGGACGCCAACTTGCGACGCGGAAGGTTTTAAAGAGATCAAAAGCTCCTTATTACCCGAGCCCTGCGAGTTATATATATCGTACACCCCCTGGAACTGTGTCAGATACTCTTGAAGTTCAATACCGGCAAGTGAGAGCTCATCAGGATCTGGACCAGAGAGAGAAAGGGAGATTTTAGGTCCAGCAGGACCCTCACTGGCCATATATCTTTGCTTTCGGACATCTGGTAGAAGGCCCACTTCATCGCGCCACAATCTCTCAATGTCATTTGCGGTGATTTCGCGAAATTCTGACTTAGTCAATGCAAGTCGAAAAACTATCTCAGAATCATCTTTTACATGAAAAGACACATGCTCTATGAGGCCGACGGAGCTTGGGTTACTCAATAGATAGCTCTCGTTTACTGTGTATATCGCATTTTCTACGATGTTGATTGTTTCTGAAATACTCTCTCGAGAGGCTCCATCATGCATAGTGATTTCTGCGCGCACATCGTCTCCGGGGACATTGGGAAAGAACTCGAATTTTGCAATCCCACTTGTGATTACGCTAACAATTAATATTAATGTGCCGAGAAAGCTTGCGAGCGTCACATAACGGTGGTTAAGTGCGTTCCGGAGTATAGGCTCATATACACCATCAATAAAACGATAGAGCGTATCCGAAACCCATCGCTGACAGGAATATAACGGAGATAGGAGTGAATCACTTTCTTTGTTTAATCTTAGTCCAACAAGATGGGAGGGAAGTATTAACTTTGACTCGATCAGTGAGAAAGTTAGGCACAAAAGAACCACTATTGAAATGGTCCTGGAAATGCCATCAAAGGTTCCACCTAAAAACATCAAAGGTAAAAATGCCGCCATTGTCGTTAAAAGGCCTATCGTGGAGGGAATTGCAACTCTGTGGGTGCCGTTGACCACAGTCTCTACCGAGGCAGTATACTGGTTTAAGTGACGGTCTCCCTGAGCCTTTTTCTTTTTGTAATCATCAGTGATTTCACGGTAAACGCTCTCACCAATGATTATTGCGTCATCAACAACTATTCCAAGGACCATGATAAAGGCAAATAAACTCATTACATTTACAGTGACTCCTCCAAAAGGCATCAGCCAAAAAGCACCGGCAAAACTCAGCGGAATGCCTACCATGACCCACATAGCAATCTTCAAGTTAAGGAATAATGCCAAGACTATGGCAACAAGGATACTTCCCAAAAATAAGTTTTCGGACATCATTTGAAGCCTACCGTTGAGGTGATATGCTTCATCATTATGTACACTCATCTTTAGACCATTCGGTAATGTTTTTCGCTTTTCTTCTGCGTAAAGATGCACTTGCTCACTAATTTTCAGAAGATTTTGGCCCTCGAGGGAGAAAATACCCAAAGTGAAGGAGCTGGCTCGATCAAAGCGATTATCGATATTCTCTTCCATGAACCCGTCTTTCACATCAGCAACATCTGCTATTGTAAGCTCGCTACCGTCGGTTGCGCCGCGAATCACTATTTTTTCAAAATCTTCGCCGAAGTAGGATTTGCCCTCGGTCCTTAATTGAACGTTTCCGTTGTCGGTTCTGATTATCCCCGCAGGAAGATCAAGTGATGATGCTCGGACGGCATCCGCAACTTCTTGTAGGGTTAAGTTAAAAGCTCTCAATCTCGCTTCATCCACCTCGATGGAAATTTCGTGCTTACCCGCACCCCAGAGTTGCACCTCTTTTATTTCAGGTAGCTGTAACAGTTCATCGTAGATCTCTTCGCCAAGTATCTTTTTCTCCTGTTGAGTCATGTTGCCATGCACCGAGAGACCCACAGCCCAGAAATTTTTCAATACTCGTTGAATCTGAGGCTTTTCCATGTCCATGGGAAAGTTTACGATCCCGTCAATCCTTCCCTCCGTAAGCGACATTATTTCGTTGACATTTTGATTCGGCTCGGTCTCAAGGGTGATTAAAGCAAAATCTCGACCCGCATTGGACCAGATTTTTTTGACCCCCTGAAGACCCTCCAATGCCGCCTCGATTGGAAGGATGACTCCCTTTTCGATCTCTACTGGAGCAGCACCCGGGTAGGAAGCTCTCACAGTGATCATATTGGTGTCGGATCGAGGGAACATTTCCTTACTTACATTCGATAGCGAGAGAGCCCCGGCTAAGAAAACAAAGATCATGATCAAATTCGCAGCAACTGCGTTCCTTGCAAACCAGTTTATGAGGCCATCATTTTTGATCACTTACCGTCTCCAAAATTTGACGGTGGCCTATCTGTGACGGACACCTTGAGACCCTCAATCGGCATTCCAAGTGCACTAATGATTACTTCAGCACCCTCCTCTAGACCAGAGTTTACGTAAAAGTAATTATCGTCGCTAAAAGCTATCGATACTGGGTTCAATCTTAACCTGTTATTAGAATCTACTGTCGCGACCTGAGTATTTTTTCGAAGACCTCCAGCTGGTAATAAAAATACCTCCTTCAATAATTTACCTGGAAGTGTAGCTTCAACAAATGTACCAACCAATAACGGGCTCGAGTCAGAATTACTATTTTGTGGTTTGAGGTTATAGGGGTCGTCAACCTGCACTACTAAGTATTGAGCACGGTTAGATTGATCCACAACACCCTCAGATCTAACTATTTGACCGCTCCATTGGGTATTGGCTCCGTTCATGGAACCGCGAAGTTCCACAACACTACGCTCAGAGATGATACCTTTTGAGATACTACCCATGGTGGACAGGTCTTTCTCGGTAAGGGGCAACCTTACCTCCGAAAAATCTGTTGCGAACAGCTCGGCAACCGGTGAACCTTGCGTCACATATTGTCCCGTACCCACCAGTTTGCGTGAAACCATACCTGAATAAGGGGCTCGCACAGTGGTTTGATTTAACTTGATGGTAGCGTATTTCACTTCTGCCTCGGCCTCAAGGATATTTGCTTGAGCTTCCAGAAGAAACGGCTTCCGGAGTGCCAGTGGAGGTGCTTCGCTGTTTGGGCGACCTGTGATTTCCCATTCTTTTTTAGCTTGGAATACCCTGGCATGTTCGAGTTCCAACTGAGCTTGGGCACTGATTAGCTTTGCTTTTGCTCTTTGCAAAGCGACATCATAATCGGCGGTATCAAGCTGCATTAGGGTATCACCTTTGACAAATATCCCTCCGACAACAAATTTATCCGATATCCGCACAACGGTTCCTGTTACCTCTGATATGAGTGTTGTGCGGGTACTAGGCTGCACTGTGCCGTGAGAAATTATGGACAATTCCACATCTCTTTTATAGAGTTTTTGAGTTTTTACGGCAATTGCTGCCTCTGGTGCAGGCACCTTTGGAGGAGTTCCGCGGAGAGAATGCATATAGAATCCAATTGCAATCGAACCGCTTAAAATTACGATGGCGAAAAGCTTGCTTTTCAAAAGTTATTTCCCCGAGACAGATTTAGCACGTTGTAATCATTTACGTTCCTTTTACGAAGGAGAGCTTTTACCTGATTTATATTCTCGAAGTCTGAAAATAAACTCCTATTTTTCAATTATTTCTGTATTGGCTTTTTGAGAAAATGACTGGCTTCATTGAGGCTACCCAAATTTTTTGTATGTTGATAGCCGAGTCGGTTCATGATTTGTTTTGCTTTTCCTGATCTATTACCGCTCCGNCAATATAGGTATATCGTATNTTGTAAGTTTGGCGCCAATCTTTTTATCTGATCCTCGAGAATATCAAGTGGTAGGTGTTTAGCGTCTCTAAGATGGCCGTTATTCCATTCTTCTTTGGATCTTACGTCAATAATTATGTAGTTGGTCTCGCTACCATGACACGATGCTNTGCCAGTGAGGACAGAAATAAAGATAAGTTTTACAAGTAACTTTGCTTGATTATGAAGTNTAATTTTCATTGATGCTCGAACTTAGGTTAGTGGAATAGCTTCACTTGATTCTGCTGACTTCATTATAGCTGAGATGATTTTAATGTCTCTCCTCCCCATCTCTCCGGAGGTGATGTTTGGTCGGCGGTTTCTGATAGCCAGGCACTGGCCATCTATCTGCAGTTTTTGTTGAAAGATATTTTGTAATGTCAACTTGCCCTTTGGGGTGTAACCCTTATTTCCTGAATAGCTATACGCGGGTTCCAGCCTCATGACCCCATCCCTTGTCTTCATATTGATGAAGTGGCTATACTCTCCCCACCCAGAATTGTGATGTGACTTTCGTCCATCAGGCCAAGTCAACTCCCATTCCCAGTGTTCTGGAACTTCTTTGAAGATGTTGGTTCTTTTTGTCCAGCTTCTTGCCTCNACAAGAATGGGGTAATCTTGGGCAAGGTAAAACGCGGACTGGACACAGTATACGCCCAATTCACCTAGCCCCCCCCCTAGCGACATTGCGCTATCTATCCTCCATTTTTTACTTTGGAAGTTAGAATCGTTAGGCCGNGATGAGAACCCGGTCTCCATTGTTCGCCAGGCGCCAAATTCCTTATCTCTCATAGAATTTATAAATTTTACTGTGAAGGGATCCCAATATAACCTGTATCCNATCTGAAGGCTTNTCTGNACGCTCTTNGCNGTTTGGATCATTAATGAACACTCATTTTCACTGCGTGCCATGGGTTTTTCACAAATTACATGCTTTCCAGCATTCAAACACCTTATTGCAAAATCGGCATGATTACCGGGTGGAGTGACCACATACACGCAATCTATCTGGGGATTATTGGCTATCTGCTCAAGATTATTGTAGTTGTAAATGTTTGCATCGGGTATCTGATATTTCTCTTGCCAGATCGGATATTTTTGTGGTGATCCCGAAATAATTCCCGTTAATGTAGCATATTCCGCTTGCTGGATTGCCGGCGCAAGCCAGTTCGTGGCATAGCTCCCGAGTCCCAGAATGGCGATCTTCACAGGATCTGGTCTTGTTAAATTTTGAACGCGTCTAGACCAGACGGCGGCTATTGACGCCTCCGACCCAAAGAGGGATAGGGAAGCCGCTGCAAGTGTGCTTTGCTTTACGAATGTTCTTCGGTTTAATTTGGACATCTCTTCCTCGGTCGAAATCTATGGAACACAGCCCCTCGTGAGCAGTTCGCAACGGTAAACGCTTGTGCTTGCAGTCATAATTAATGTATTGCTGCTNCACCTATGATCACCTTTAGGTTGGCCCCAAGCCACGTTTGCAGTTATCTCGCCGGTGCGAATTGTCCCTAGGTGATCTCCCGCTGGAGAAAGCACTAATACGCCCCCTGGGCCCGTTGCAAATACATTACCAAAGTAGTCCACTTTTAACCCATCCGGCACGCCGGGCGAATCGAGGTGATTTGCATCAAANAATATCTCTGAATCAGTAATATAATTGCCTGCNAGAGTATACCTCATGATAACCTTATTTTCTTTATCAGAGTTTGCAACATACATGGTATTTTCATCTGGTGACAGCGCTATCCCGTTAGGGCGAGTAAGTTCACTATCTAGCAAAAAAACATCACCCTCATTCGTAAACTTATAAATTCCGTTATAAGGCATCTCCTTAATCTTTGATGAATCATATCCCTTAAGGCCATATGGTGGGTCGGTAAAATAAAGATTCCCCCGAGAGTCATATACCAGGTCGTTTGGGCTATTAAAGCGACGACCATCTTTTTTTGAGGCAAGGACACTTTTTTTACCATCAATCGAAATGCTCGAAACTCTTCGATTGCCATGTTCAGCGATCACTAAGTCCCCGTTGGCGTTGAACGTCAGTCCATTAGCACTGACGTTTCTCATTCCATCCGGCATTTCTCCTGTAAAAACCGGATCTAAAAATTTGTTGAGCACATTATCCTTGATTTCATAAATCTTATTATCTCGTACGTCAGAAAAAAGGAGCCTTTCTGATCTGCGATCCCAAACGGGACCCTCAGCAAACACAAAGCCTTCTGCTATCTTTGATACTTCCGCTTTTTCGCCAACAATCGTATCCAACCGATCATCTAGTCGGAGTATATGAAAATTTGCATTTTCGACTATACTTCTGTGCTCTTTGGGGTGTGTTTTTGTATCAGTGAAGCTCACTGAACTAGGAAAAATTAGTATCGAAAAAAATAGTACAACCAGCTTAGGTTCCCTTCGGGTCAGCATGTGAGTTTCCTTTTCAATTGAAGGGTTCTGAGTCACTTGACGCATTAAGAGGGGCTTATCCTTCTCACTATATTGTTATTAAGCTTCTAAAAGTTGTCATTTTCAATGTTTTTTTTTGGTTTTCCTGAGCTACAATTTTTGTTAAGGATATTTGAGGAGACTGTAAATGAATATCGATAGCGAAACTAAGTTCTTGACAAGCGGTGAGATTACTCTTGCATATCAGGTTTTTGGAAATGCCGCACAAGATCTCATTATCGTGCCTGGGATTGTGTCTCATGTCGAGTTCTCTCATGAGATGCCAGGTTACTCTTCGTTTATCAATAAACTCGCAAGGTTTTTTAGGGTGATTACCTTCGATAAACGTGGGACCGGAATGTCCGGAAAAATTGACAAGGCGGCGACTCTTGAAGAGCGTATGGATGACCTCCGTTTGATTATGGAATCGGTGGACTCACGGAAAGCGATAATATTTGGATTCTCAGAGGGAGGTTCTTTGAGCGCCCTATTTTCTGCAATGCACCCAGACCGAGTAGATCGCTTGATTATTTTTGGTGGTTTTTCTCACGTTCCAGATCTTGATTTTAGCACCAAAATGCCTGCTTTTTTTAGGAAAATGTCCATTGATTTCTTTTTGCGGAGGCGTACTCGTCGGTACGAGGTTAATTGGGGCAATGGTGACTTTGCCAAAACGGCATTACCGCCCAGAGTTATTGTTGATGGTGATCTTAGGACGAAACTTCAGAAGTTCGAAAGTCTTTCGTCGTCACCCGAGAAAATCGGTGAGATGATGTACCTTACGGCACTGCTCGACATAAGACCATTTTTGAAAGATGTTCAATGTCCTACGCTCATCCTTCACTGCAGGGATGACAATCGTGTTCCTTTTGACTGGGCTAGTGAGTTAGAGGATGGGATTAAGGACTCGGAATTTATTGAGCTTAATGGTGTAGGTCACCTTTTTTATATGAACGAATCGAAGTTTATTATGGAAAAGATACTAGAATTTGTGGGAAAGATTCAGCCGCCGGAGTCAGCCGCGGAAAATAACAGGGTTTTATCGACTGTTCTTTTCAACGACATCGTAAATTCTACCCGGCTTCAATTTGTGCTTGGAGATAGTCAATGGAAAGAAAAAATGCTGAAATTTAATAGGTTATGTAAAGAGCAGATTGCGAGTTTTAATGGAACTTTCGTGAAGAGTATGGGCGATGGTATCCTAGCAACTTTCGATGGTCCATCCCGAGCGATAAATTGCGCNTGCATGATNAACGAGGGAGTTCGATCTCTTGGGTTGGCGGTTCGGAGCGGACTTCATGTGGGAGAAATCGAAAAGATAGATGATGACATCAGTGGTATAAACGTTAACGCTGCCGCNCGAATTCAGGCATTAGCAAAAGGTGGTCAGGTATTGGTATCTGAGGTGTTAAAGAGCCTTGTATTTGGTTCGGGCATAGAGTTTGGCGATTTTGGGGCGCATCATTTCAAGGGTTTCGATGCAAAATGGAACTTATATCAAGTTAAATTAGTTAAAGTGTGAAGTGGTTCGTCTGTTAGTGTCGAAGTTAATTAAGGTTGATAATGCAAAAGGGTAACCTGTAATCTTCGGAGATACTCCAGTCCTGCAGAGCGACAGGTCAGATATCTGATTCCGTCGTGTTTGATAACATGAGGGTTAACAAGTTCGCTCGGGTTCTTTTTGTTTTATGAGTATAGATGCGCCCAGGAGGCACATAATCAGCAGCAAGCTTAGCCTCGCTGGGGCAGTGTAGCTGCCAAATAAATCATAACCTAAGCTGAATAGTGCGGGTCCTATTGCGCTCGCAAAGACAGAAAGCGAAGCGCTAAAACCACTGATTTCGCCAATATGATTGGGACCAAAGAACCGTATAAACGTTAAATTTGTTAAAACTCCCCAAAGTCCGCTTCCTGTTCCGAAGCCAAAGGCTAGTAGCCAGAATCCCCATTCCTTTTCAAGATTAATGACACCTAGGCACCCTGCTGCGAACACAAATAGCATCAAGATAAGTAGTGGTTTTAGGTTAACTTTATCGGAAAGCCAGCTTATTACCATGTTTGTTGTTGTAGAAAAAATAGCTGCTGGAACAAAGTAGCTGAAGGCCTCGACCGGGCTTTTTCCAGCCTCCGCAAAAATTGATGTAATGTGAAATATTACTGCAGTGATAAACATTGCATGCGCGCAGAAGCTTAGGGAGTAAATCCAGAAAATAGGGTTCTTTTTAGCTTGCAGGAGAGTTGCACTCTCGACCTCTTCTTTTTTTCTGATGCCATAGTTTGATATCAAACCATCCATCTCTAAGCCACATGATTTGGGATTATCCCGAACAAATAAAAAAGCTATCGCTGTAAACCCAACCCCCGCAGTGAGCGCGAGAAACCATAGGGTCTCTTTCCAACCNANNATCTCGATGGCATTTGACAAGAACAATGGGGCAGTTGAAAAACCNAATGAAATTATAACGGTGCGCATACCAACTACTAATCCACGCTTTTCATTGAACCAAAGAAGCAGAGCATTCCTCGAGTAATTTGTAAGAGCGCCTTGGCCGAGAAATCGGATGAGAAAAAAACCAAGGGTTATCACGCTTAAATTTCCNAGTGTGGATCCGCCNAAGAAAGAACNTACGGTATCCACAAAACTCAAGTAGATAATGGAAAGTGAAAAGCAGAGGGAGGCAGTGCTGATCATTATTCTCGCACCAAGTANGTCAAACCATTTTCCTGCCCAAGTTAGGTAAAATGAAGAAATGATGGTGCCAATAAGGTATGCCATAGATAATTCAGTGCGNGATATATTCAGCGCCGTAATCAAAGAGTCNGTAAAAGCGGCAATACCGACAGTCTGTCCGGGTATGGTGCATAGAATCCCGAGCGCACTGACAACCCAGATTACCCAACCGTAATAGAATTTCAGCTTGTTGGGTTCGAATGGCCAATCAGTGTTAATGCGCATTTGAATGCCTTGGGTGCTTTATATGTGGTGTCAGTAATTAAAGAGACGCATATTGTCATAAGGGTTTGATGTGGGTTTGTTTCGGCTGACTACAGTTGCTGGATTGGCCTTTTTCATGATTACGGATTAAGAAAACAATCAACAAAGTCAAAATCAGAATTTATGCGGGGCTCATTAAAATTGCAAAAAGTGGCGGACCGGACGGGACTCGAACCCGCGACCTCCGGCGTGACAGGCCGGCATTCTAACCAGCTGAACTACCGGTCCGAAATATTACTTTTCACTATCNTGGTGGGTGGTACAGGGATCGAACCTGTGACCCTCGCCTTGTAAGGGCGATGCTCTACCATCTGAGCTAACCACCCCTAATTTGGCGGTAAATCCTCACATCAAACAATACTTTCCTACCGTTGCCTACTATATATTCTTTCCTAAGTTTGTTGCCTCTGTTTAAACATTAGCACATGGGAAAGATTTTAACTTCATTATTACTCACTTACTCTATTATATCAGAAGGTTACGCTCTACTGCTACCCCGCCATTGCTATGTCGAGGAAATTGACACAAGTACATACTCTATGAGTGTCGTTGCTCGCATCGCAAAGGACATTTTTTCACCGGTGGAGAAAGTATGTTACTCCCGAACGTCTCTTGCATAAATCTGTATCTGCAAATCAACAGAAACCAAAATAATGATTGATGGTAGTTATTGGNCCTTAGATGAGTCGTCTCTGTTTAATAGTCTAAAGGTCAAACAAATAATTGACCTATTGAGATCCAACAATTGTTCCTTTGCTTGACCACATCGAATCGTTCTACCCACAATGAAATAACATATTAATTCGAATTCATAATTCAAATGTTTTATGGTTTCCTGGGATGAAACTCAACGTTTGTAGAGTTTTGTGACCGCATGTTCTCTCTGTTGCAAAACACTTCTTTTGTGGTAAGCCATTACCAGTAAGGGCTGNTCTATGTGGTTTTTCCGATACGAAAATAAAAAANGGACATAGCTGATTTTGGGGGANGGAATNATGTAGAAAAAATTATACGGTGTATCTATCGTTCGCTACATTGGCGCTCGGGTGCTNATCAATATCCTCTTAGATGTTGGCCTAAAGCTCTCAGGCAGAGGTTGNTGTCATCGGATCTCTGATCAAAAAGGTAACGGATTACATTGGCAGTAATTCGCTTGTGCTTGTTGAAAAAAGATGCTACAGAGGCATAGGGTGCAGTTGAGATCTTAGATTTGTTGGCGGGCTTGACGGTCGACTCGGTAACAATTGTCAGCTAAGAGACGGTTTCGCTCATCGGTATGAGTCAGTTTAATTTCAGAGATTTGGGAGCCGGTTTAACCTTAACTTTAATTAATAGGCGAAGGGGTAGATTTCCNCTNAACCGGATCCTCTGGAAAACCTGTTGTTTATANCAATCAGTTCCCCTTTATCTGTGATTCAGAGGATGAACGTTCAGACTGGTGGCTTGCAAAAAATTGGCGGGTTGNAGTTNTCGAGGCTTTTTAAGTTGCTTTGATTATTNTGGCTATGTTTACACATGGGGGTATTGATAACTTGCAGTGGAAATAGAACTATGAATTTTGTATACTNNNNANAANGCGNAGTGAGAATNCCTNGCTGATGCGCGCAACGAGGCGTTTAAATGGTCGATATTGGATCGTTTAACCAATTAAAAATAATTAAATTATCAGATGATGGGGTATACCTTGACGGNAATGGGCGCGGGGAGATACCGATTTTGCTCAGGGATCTCCCGGANGGGGTGGTGGTCGGGAGTTACGTTACAGCTTTCCTTTATATCGGATCAGATAACAAAATATCGGCTACTACTGTCAATCCTTATGTGACCTCAGGGAAGTGTGCGTTGCTCTCAGTAAGGGGTGTCAACAACGCTGGCGCTTTTCTCGACTGGGGCTTATCCAATGAATTATTTTTACCTTTCGNAGAGCAGAAGACTCCCCTCAAGGTGGGTGATTCATGCTTTGTTTATGTTTTTTATGATAAAAATGCCGATCGTATTGTTGCCTCTTCAAAGCTTCACCGACATTTGAGTGAACAGAACTCCTCGTTTAAAATCAACCAATCAGTTACTTTACAAATTGCGGCGCGCACTGANTTGGGATACAAGGCAGTCATTGATAACCACAGTTTAGGACTGATATTTGAGGCAGATGCATACAGAAATCTTGACGTTGGTGAGTTTCTGGACGGCTCCATTAAGCGCATACGTGATGACGGAAAAATAGATCTTTTGATTTCTCGTACGTCATTGGCATTTGATAAGGACTTGGGCAACCAGATTCTCGCGTACCTCAGAAAACATGGAGGAGTTTCTGATCTTGATGACAAAGCTTCACCGCAATCCATCTACAAGGAATTCAAGGTTTCCAAGAAGAAGTACAAGCATGCGCTTGGAGGCCTTTATAAGCGGCGTCAGGTTGCGCTTGGAGCCAATGGCGTGCAGCTGATTTACTGATCTTCAAAAATTTACTTTGNGTGAATTTGTGAAGTGGTCACAGAGTTTTGAGGGACAAAGAATCANGGTAGTTAAATCATAATGAATCGNGGTAAACATTTGTAGGGAAGAGGGGTAATTCAAAAAAGAAAAGTGCTCGGGTCGTGCACTTGCTGTAGAAAAACGTGAGGCACAAAAAGGCCATGACCAATTTAATAAATTTATACTTAAGGGAGAGTTTTATGTTTCGCAAGAAGGGGCTTAACGGGGCCATCCAATCCATTATAGCAGCGAGTGTTTCGGCAAGCTTGGCAGGCACAGCGGCTGCACAGCTTGAGGAAGTTATTGTAACCGCAACAAAACGTGAAGAGAGCATGCAAGACGTCTCTGTGGCTGTGTCTGCACTTACTTCTGAGAACTTAGATCAGCTCGGAGTGACTACTTTTACTGATTATTTGGTTCAATTGCCGGGGGTAACTGCCGGCGGTTCTGGACCGGGTCAAAATACTGTATATATTAGAGGTGTGGCCTCTACCACGCCAAATCTAACCACGGCGGGAGTTGCGGGGCTAGCCCCAAACGTAGCTTTTTACCTTGATGAACAGCCGCTCGCTCAACCGGGACGAAATTTAGATGTGTATGCTGCGGATATGGAGCGGGTTGAAGTACTCTCGGGGCCCCAAGGAACCCTTTTTGGGGCAAGTTCTCAAGCGGGGACTGTAAGACTAATAACTAATAAACCGGATTTTGAGAGTACCTATGGAAGGGTAAAGGTAGGAGTATCCTCAATGACGGATGGAGGGAATAATAATCAGGTAGAGGCGATGTTAAATTTGTCAGTAAACGATTCTCTTGCAATCCGAGGTGTGGCGTATCGTGACGACAAAGGTGGATTCATCGATAATGTACAAGGAACAGTGACTGCTCTTGAGAGTGCAAGGTTCCGAGCCGCGGGGACTATTCGTTCTAACGGAGAACCTGTGTCACAACGTCGCGCCGGAATGCAGACTGNCAGTGCGATCGCAGGAATCAATCAGCTTCAGGATGCAATTGTTGCGAATGACCCAGATATTACGTCNAGACCTTTTATATATGAAGCGCAAAGAGTGCCAATAGACCCCAGTGACCCCACGACCTACGACCAAATAACTTTCGCCACTGCAGATAATTCTGCACTAGTGGGAGATGATATTAACACGTCTTTATATGAAGGGTTCCGATTAAGTGCGCTTGCGAACATTGGAGATGATTGGAGTTTATTANCGGCGTTCGGAACACAGGATCTTGAGACAGACGGTGTTTTTTCTGCTGATCCAACTCTTGGGACTAGTAAACCGGCTATTCAGCGTTATCAAGATGAGCATCTAAAAGATAGTTTCGATAATTTTAGCATGAAGTTAGAGGGCAGGATTGGGGAACTGGAGGTCGTCTATGCTGGATCCTACACCACGCGAGACACTGATCAAAGAGTTGATTACACAGATTATCTCTANACTGCTCAGTACCTTCCTTATTANATATGNGATTCAACAGTTTCATACCCAGAGTATAATTANGGGGGGTATCTCTCCACCACACGTAGCGATTATGCTCAATATGTGCCAAGAGGTGCTTGTAATGCTCCCGATACTTACGCCACTATAATGAATGCGTTGGACGTTACGACCCATGAAGTGAGAATAAGTACCGACCAAGATAAAGCTGTACGAGTTACGGCGGGTGCTTTCTTCAGCGACACTGAGCTCAGAGAGCGGGTGAATTTTCGTTATCCCGGCCATGTGGGGACATATCAGTGGAATGTGTGTACAGGAGGTGTGGATTGTCCCACCAACTATGCCTATGAGGACGGGTATGCCTCGAGAGATCCATTCGCGCCTGACGAATTATTCAGAAACGACATTATGCGAACAGACGAGCAAACGGGATTTTTCGGTGAGTTAACCTACGACCTAAATGACAGCTTCTCTGCAACTATCGGCGCTAGATATTATAGTGTAGAGGTTGATATGGTTGGCAGTGCAAATGGATCCTTCTCAAATTTTGCTTGGGGGACCGATAATCAAAAGTTTGGAACCAACATCAGCGACCTTTACGATGGTGACGGGAGCTTTACATTCATAGGAGACTCGAAACCGGCCACAACCATTACAGTGGATAGTTCGTCAACTTATGAGTCGGTGTACACTCAGCTCTCGGAAGTCGATGCTTACAGTATTGGCAGGGGCCTTGTAGTTTCTGCACCAAATGCGATATCGCCCAATGAGGTACAGGGTATAATCAATGCAGTGACGGCTCCTGACAAGGCTGAAACTGACGGAACTATAGTTAAGCTGACGTTGAATTATACGCCAAACGAAAATGTTTTAATTTATGGTACATATTCCGAAGGATTTAGACCTGGTATATTGAACAGGCCAGGAGGAGCATCGACGTCCTCTGGTTACACAGTGCCATTCGAAGTGCAAACGGACGAAGTAAAAAACCTAGAACTTGGGTGGAAAGCAGATATAGCTGACGGGTCCATGCGCATCAATGGAAACTTTTTCGTTGTTGATGTTACAGATATGCAAACGTCTATATTTGACCCATCTATATCAAATTTGTTCTTTGCAGATAATGCGGCAGACGCCGAGATAGTTGGTTTGGAGACAGACTTATTGTGGGCTCCGCAAAATTTTGAGGGACTTACCATCAGTGCAGCAGTTTCTTTCTTAAGCACAGAAATCACCAATGTTTTGATTCCCACCGATGATGTTCAGGTTGGTGATGAACTTGCATTCGCCCCGGAATTTCAGGGTAACCTTCAGGCAAGATACGAGTGGGATCTTGATACTGGTATGATTGCTCACATTATGCCATATCTCTCGCACTCAGCTGAGTCTTACAGTGATATAATTCGCATGAACAGGGATAAGATTGAGTCATGGACCTTGGCTGGTATCACCGCGGGGGTAAGTTCAGATGGTTGGAGCGCTGAACTTTTTGTAGATAATCTTTTTGATGAGAGAGCAGAGTTGGCTAGAAACTATGTTTTTGACAGACCGCGAGTCTCTTATGCGCGTCCAAGGACTGTGGGACTCAGAATGATTAAAAATTTCTAACAAGATTGCTAAGCATTATAAGCATTGATGTGCCCCGAAAGGGGCACTTTTTTTTGGACTCGAAGTGAAAAGTGTTGATCGAGAGAAAATCGAATCGTTGATGAGATTGAACAGATTTGATAATGCAATTGAAGCATGTCATGAAATTTTGCGTGAACAATCGAAAAACGTGGATGCGAACTATTATTTAGCGGTATGTCTTAGATATTCAAGAAAATTGATGGAAGCTCACGATGTTTTGATAAATCTTCGCAAGATAGCTCCAGAACATGGGCGCGTTTATCAAGAAATTGGGCACACTAATTTAGCGATGGGGAATCTTTTAGACGCTTTTAACGCGTTTAGAGCAGCCGTACAATTTAATCCGTCTTTGAAAGCTGCCTTGGCGGGGCAGATAGAGATTCTTTTAAAGTGGGGACAGCCAACAGAGGCCAAAAAATTAAATCTTAAATTGGATAGGCTGCTTCAAATGCCTCCTATGCTGGTGGCTGCCATTGATATGATGTCGCAAGGTAAGCTTGCAAAGGCAGAAAAACTTTGTCGCGATTTTTTGTCCAAGACTCCTCATGACGTCAATGCCATGCGTATTCTTGCGCAAATTGGTATTAAGTTAAACATTCTTCATGACCCTGAATTTTTATTAGAGAGCGCGTTGAAACTCGATCCCGATGACGAGGATTTGCGCGTCGATTATGTAGAGGTTCTCAAGAAGCGTCAAAAACTACAAATGGCACACAAAGAGATTCTAATTTTGCGGGATATGAACTCAGAAAATACTCAGTATCAGTCTTTGCATGGCATATCATGCATGCAGCTAGGTGAATATGATGAAGCTCTAGAGCATTTTGAAAATATATTAAAAAAAGTGCCNGGTGATCCAGGGACTCTTATCTTTAAAGGACATGTTTTAAAAACTTGTGGCAACGGAGACGATGCAATCCTGTCATANAAGGCCGCGACTCGAAGTAGTATAGGTTTTGGGGAAGCGTGGCACTCCCTTGCAAATCTGAAAACGTTTTCTTTTTCCAGCGATGAAATAAATTCAATGGAGAACCAACTTCAGAATAGTNCTTTGACTTTTCATGATCGGGTTAATATCAATTTTGCTTTGGGGAAAGCTTATGAGGATGTGAATGATATTAAGACATCTTTTGGACATTACAAAGCCGGAAATGATCTTAAAAAAAGGCGAAGCAATTATAATTCAGAGCAAATTACGAATGAATTTCAAAGGCAAAAAGTCGTGTTTCGCACCGACATCNTTNAGAAAGTCGGGCAAGTTGGGTATACTGCGTCNGATCCAATATTTGTAGTCGGATTGCCTCGCGCTGGATCAACTCTCTTGGAACAGATTTTGTCTTCTCATAGTAAAGTTGACGGCACGTTGGAGTTGCCAAACATTCTTTCTCTGGTTAATGANTTACGTAGAAACAAAAAAATAAAGGGTGATCACGCTTATCCTCTAATTCTTGAGCAAATTTCATCCGAAGAATTTAGGAGGTTTGGTAAAGATTACATCGAAGATACGATTATNCATCGNAAACATGCTCCACTTTTCATTGACAAAATGCCAAACAATTTTAGACATATTGGCTTAATAAAATTNATGCTTCCAAATGCAAAAATTATTGATGCAAGGCGTCATCCTATGGCTTGCTGTTTTAGTGGNTTTAAGCAGTTATTTGCGGAGGGNCAAGAATTTTCGAACGATTTAGAGGACATTGGAAAATATTATTGCGATTATGTAGACCTAATGAACTTTTGGCATTTAAAATTTCCCGATCAAATTTTGCATGTTCAGTATGAGGATGTGGTCAACAATTTTGAGGATCAGGTCAAAAGAATATTAGGGTATTGCGAATTNCCATTTGAGGAGGCTTGTTTAAGTTTTTATAANACCGAGAGAGCGGTCAGAACACCGAGCTCCGAGCAAGTAAGGCAGCCAATTTATAAAGGCGGCTTGGAGCAATGGAGAAAGTTTGAGGAGTTTTTAGGGCCGCTTGAAAAAATTGTAAGGCCGCACTTGTGAGGTGGGACTGGGCCGCAACAATTAGCCTCCAAATATTACCGTTTTATTTCCATCAAGAAATACTCGCCTCTCGGTGTGATAGGTGATAGCCCTGGCGAGAGCTATGCATTCATTGTCTCTTCCGACTCTTGCGAGACGTTCTGGTGTGTAACTGTGGTCCACTCGAGTNACAACCTGTTCTATGATAGGCCCCTCATCTAAATCGGGGGTCACATAATGAGCCGTAGCCCCAATCACTTTTACGCCGCGTGCAAATGCTTGTTGGTAGGGACTGGCTCCCTTAAAGCCAGGGAGAAATGAGTGGTGTATATTAATACATTTGCCGAGAAGTTGCNTGCTCAGATGTTTGGAGAGAATTTGCATGTAGCGCGCAAGCACTATTAGTTCGACTTTCGATTCACATAGAAGTTCTAAAAGATGCTCTTCCTGTTGTGCTTTGGTTTCAGGTGTGACGGGTAAATGAACGAAGCGGATTCCCTCTCTTTCTACCATTGGTCCTAGGTCAGCATGATTCGAGATGACCGAATAAATTTCCATATTAAATTCGTTTTTGCGGAGTCTGTACAGTATATCACCGAGGCAATGATCGTACTTCGAAACCATGATAATAGTCCTCACTGGTATATCCGGATCATGAATATTCCAGTCCATCTCAAAATCCCGTGCGACCTCTCCAAAGCCCGATTTTATTCCGCTTATGTCGACAGCGTTTGAGTGCGGCCTGAATACCGCACGCATGAAAAATTTATCAGTTGACTCGTCATCGAATTGCTGAAGTGAGCATATGTAACATTTTTTTTGCGCTAAATAGCCCGTCACTGCAGCCACGACACCTGATCCAGCGCGGCATGTGCCAGTAAATATAAAATTGCTGTTCTTTTGATTGTCAGTGAACACTGGCTTACATAGATCCTTTTTCATACGGTGACATATGTAATTTTAGGGGAATAGAATAATTAAGCTAATAAGTTTTTAATAATCGTGCTCGTCAATTATTCAAACGGCGTAAAGGGTATCTATTAAAGACCATTAAAGCAATATATTTATCGTTAGCAGTTTCTCTTATAAAATTTTTCATCAATCTAATGCAAGCTTTTTGTTCAAAGATTGCTGGTGGTATCCTTTGCATTTAGGCCCTCCTGGAAGAGCGAACGGCACAACGAAATGCATGCCAGGATCACAACGATTGAAAAAGGAAGGGCAGCGGCAATCGATGCTGTTTGCAGTGCCTCCAGCCCGCCGGCAAAGAGTAACGCCGCGGCAACGGCTCCAATAGCAAGTCCCCAAAAGATTTGGAACCGCCTTTCTGGATTTACATTACCCATCGATACAAGTGTACATATCACAAGTGTTGCGGAATCAGCGGAGGTGACAAAATAAGTTACGAGCAAAATCACGCATATTATAGCCATTGTGCTAGTTATGACGTTACCATATCCCATGAGTTCGATAGTCTTAAATAGTGCCGTTGTGCGATCTAAATTAACTGCTTCAAGAACCCCACCATTGCCATAAAGTTCCAAATAGATGGCAGTATTCCCAAAAATGGTAATCCAAACCACTGCCAATATTGTTGGAGCTAACAAAACTCCAACAATGAACTCTCTGATGGTACGTCCCCGAGAAATGCGGGCAATAAACATACCGCAAAAAGGCGCCCACGCAATCCACCAACCCCAATAGAAAATGGTCCACCATCCTTGCCATTTGCTCTCTCTATCAGGATCAATCCAAATACTAAGTGAAGGTAGATTTATNATGTAATCAACGGCATTTGTGTATATNGAATTNAAAAGGTATGTCGTTGGACCCAATAGAAAAAANCCTNATAATATCAGCAATGTGAGACGCATATTTAATACACTTAGTATNCGAATACCCCGATTAACACCAGTNAGAGCAGAAANGGTNGCTATTGNAGATATTACTGCAATCATGAGNATTTGTATGGTTATTGAGATATCAAGGTCAACAAGATAATTAAGACCAGCATTAATTTGTTGAGCTCCCAGTCCTAGTGAAGTGGCGATACCGAATACAGTTCCAATCACGGCTAGCAGGTCAGCAACAAATCCAAGAGGACCATAGATTTTGTCCCCAAAGACGCTAAAAAGAGTTGAGCGTATAGAGAGAGGTAGACCCTGTCGAAAAGAAAAATAAGCGAGAGACATCCCCATCATGGCATAGATTGCCCAGCCATGAAGACCCCAGTGGAATATTGATAGTCGCATAGCTATTTGGGCGGATTCTTTGGTGATCCCCACTGATTCTACAAGGAACGGATTTCCTTGAATGTGGGTTAGAGGTTCAGCAATGCTCCAGAAGAGTATTCCTATACCGATACCTGCCCCAAACAACATAGAAAACCATTGAAATAACGTGAACTCTGGAGCTTCATTGTCTTTTCCTAATTTTATTTTCGATGCTGGACTTAGGCAAAGGAAAATTGTCAGAAGCAAAAGAAATGTCATAAGAAATATGTAATAAGCTCCAAATTGCACTGATATAAAGTTTTTAGCACTAGCAAATAACTCACCGGCAAAGATTGGATCTATTACAGTAAATGACACAAAAGTTATTACCACTAGAGGTGATATGAGAGCCATTTTTGAGTCTGGGCCAATGAGTAAAAGTTGCTTGAGGCTTTGCATTATAGACATTAATTCCTTTGGATTATGGTCAGCCGCGCCTAAAAAATGTTGTGGCCAAATTTTAGCGACATGGAACACCATTATTTAAGTGGTGCGAAAACTCACCAAGATTATTATTTTCATGAGCTTAACAGTGTTTTTTAAACAAAAATAGCACCGGTGCCATTTTTATTTTGCATTATGTAGGTTTATAGTGATAACCTCTTAACGTAGATTCTAGGATTAGAGCGCAACCCTCTGAAACGCACAAAGACAAATAAGTTGGGAACGCCATGAACACTCAAATCGTTAGTGAAGAAGAGATGAGGGCACTGTTGCCAGCCTACGAGGTGGAGGGCCAGTACTTAAGTCGCATACGAAAAAAAATTTTACTGCGTATTGGTATCTCTGTGGTTTTATTTACTGCAGGTCTTGCAATCATGATAGTTTACCCTGATTTGCAAATAAGAAGCGTTCTTAACGGATCCTCGGAAAACCCTATGGCACTGCTTGACAGCACTATACTTTTTAGGTTGTCTATTTTGCTGCCTTTCATAATTCTATATCTGTTTAGTTTTTTGAAAAATCTCTATTTTCGGTCAATGACAGTAATGTCACTTCTTATCATATGTAGTTTTCTTTCCGTGGACGCGGAGTTGTATGTGGCCGCGTTAATACAAGACCCTTCTTTGGGCTTGTTCGCTGTATTGGCGACTAGGTTGGCTTGTCTCTATCTTTTTGCATTAAACTACATGGATGTGCGTCTGTAAGCGCGATTTTTCGAGGATATTGATGTTTCGGTTGTTTCCGATAATATGTGTATCCTTTTTGGCAAGTTGCAGTGCATATGTTCCTAGTAATACCGAAGATGCATGTCAGATATTCGAGGGTAATATCGACTGGTACAGAGACGTAAAGATCTCTGAAAAGCGTTGGGGAATGCCAGCGCATGTTATTTTGGCGTTTGTCTATCAGGAATCGAGCTACAGAGCCAAGGCTCGTCCCAAAAGGCCAACTTTCTTTTTTATACCGTTGCCCAGGAGATCTTCCGCATATGGTTATGCTCAGGCTCAAGATCCGGCCTGGAATGATTATCGACGGGAAACTGGAAATTGGGGGCATGACCGAGATGATTTCAAAGACGCAGTAAATTTTATTGGCTGGTACTCGAATAAGTCCACTAAAGTCTTGGGTATTGCAAAAAGGGATGCCTATTCACAGTATCTGGCATATCACGAGGGCTGGACTGGATATCGAAATAAATCATTCAAAAAAAAGCCCTCTCTTATCAAAGCGGCTGAAAAAGTCAGACGCATATCCTCGCAGTACGAAAAACAGCTTCATAAGTGTGAGGAACGGCTCAGAAGAAAAAGTAAAAAGTGGTGGTTTTTCAATTGAGTCATGACTTTGCGATCGGCGCGCTAGTTAAATAATAAATTGATAGCTGTCGAGACTAAAACGCGGGGTGAATCAGGATGGTTATGCAAAATACTGAATACAATTTTTTGTCATTGTTTGCCTATGAAATCTGAGGGACGTTCATGTCCGCTATTGAAACTGATGTTGTAATCATTGGTGCTGGTTTATCTGGAATCGGAGCGGCCTGTCACCTCATACGAAATGACCCTGATACACGATTCATTATCCTAGAATCGCGAAAATCAGTTGGGGGTACATGGGACCTCTTTCGATATCCAGGGGTCAGGTCAGACTCTGATATGCACACACTCGGATATTCTTTTCGGCCTTGGCGGAGTGAGAATACGATCGCAGATGGGAGCAGTATCCTCAAATATATTCACGAAACCGCTGTTGAGTATGGTGTGGATCAACATATTTGGTACGGACAGCGTGTAATTAAAGCCGAGTGGAGTAGCACAAAACAGTGTTGGACTTTGACTTTACATAACACGTCAGGCGACGCAACTTTTTTGACGTGCTTATTTATAAATAGCTGTACAGGCTACTATAGCTATGATGATCCATACACACCTTCATTTGGGGGTCTTGAGAAATTCAAAGGTCGTTTTGTCCATCCTCAATCTTGGCCCTCTGATCTTAATTATGAAGGAAAACGCGTTGTTGTAATCGGCAGTGGTGCGACTGCAGTTACAATCGTTCCTGCAATGGCCGCTGCGGCGAATCATGTAACCATGCTGCAGCGTTCTCCTACCTATATTGTCAGCAGTCCAGCGGTTGACCCCACAGTAGAACTGCTTCGACGATTTTTATCATCTGATGTTGCTGGGATTATCATTCGGTGGCGCTATATACTGATACAGATGATCGTATATCAACTCAGTCGGCGTTTTCCAAAATATGTAAAAAATAAGTTGATTGATTGGGTGCGTCTTCAGGTCGGTGATTATTGTGATGTAAAAAAACATTTTAATCCTAGATACAAGCCCTGGGATCAGCGTTTATGTGTAGCGTCTGATGGAGATTTGTTTAATGGGATACGAAATGGTGATATAAGCGTGATAACGCAACAGATTAATAATCTGACTGAGGATGGGGTTCGCTTAGCATCCGGTTTTGAGCTAAAGGCTGATATTATTGTGAGTGCTACCGGACTAAAAATGCTTCCTTTGGGAGGAATGTCTTTTTTTGTTGATGATGTAAAGATCGATTTGTCTCAGTGTGTTGTATTTCGTGGTGCTATGTTAAGTGGGCTGCCGAACATGGTCGTTTCTGTGGGTTATACCAACGCTTCGTGGACTCTAAAAGTTGATTTAATCAACAGGTATTTTTGCAGGCTCAAAAATTTTATGGATCGAAAGGACTTTCGTTCGTTTTGCGTCGTCAATAAGCCGCCAGCTTCGGAAACAGAGCCGTTGTTGGATTTTTCCTCGAGTTACGTTATGCGATCGATAGATGAATTCCCTCGTCAGGGTCAAAACTTGCCTTGGCGTTTGTATCAGAATTACATACTTGATATTGTTACTCTTAGATTTTCGAGGTTTAGGCATTCTGCTTTAAAGTTTTATAAGTAGTGGTGCCAGATAAATATAAACATGTGGAGTTGAATATCAACTTTTTAATCGAAAAAGTACAAGCACGATTAGTGAACTTGTTCCGCTCTTTGAACGTAGGGTTGTGATAGTTTTGGACTTTTGAGATTATGTTAAAAATATTTCATCGGGAGAGTTTTAGGTTGAAAAAAATTACTGCTTTAATGGCAATGCTCCTCTTACTCGCAGGTACTCACGCTATGGGGCATGAAGGTGGGATAGTTTTCATTACATGCGAAGAAAGGGAAATGATTCTCGACACTGATACTGCGCGGTTAGATATAACGGCGTTCAGGACTGGAGAGTGGACGCGCGGAGTAAAGTTTGAAAATGGAGTTTCTAAGATTCGATTTCAAGTAATTACAACAAACTACATCGAAGGCTGGGGAATTGATCGAGAGAGCCTAATGGCAGTGAGTCATTTGCAGGTTCTAAAGAAACCTGAAATGGAGCCAGTCGATCCCGTGATAAAGGCCACACAGTGCACAAAAGAAGAGAAAGAATCGCTGAACCAGATTTGATTGGAATGACTGGGTGTGGGGATCTGTTTTTAAACACGAATATATTTTCTGATCTACGAGAGTTTAAAACTCGACAGTTCTAATTATCAGTCTGCGCTTGTCTAAATGCTAGCCCTTAGGTGAAATATAGGCGCGCATCAAAACTTTTTCGCCTAAATGGCATTAAAATGGAAAGGGAGTAGTGAGCTGCTTCTATGCCTGAGGACCTACTGCCAAATGCGTGCGTATGTGCGCATATCATTGGTAGTGTATTTATCGGTTCCGGCGCTATCCTCGATTCGCTTAACCAACTTCTACTATTGACCTGTCCTCCGCACAATTCAGCGACGAATTCAAAAAAAGACTGAAGATTAAGTTATCCTTTTGGTAACTATTTTCAGAGTGTTTTAGGCATGGCCGTAATAGCAACCGATGATTTTTTCCGCAGGTTTATCGTGAAAGGACATTGAAAAAGAACACTTGCCTGACTTACCTGCCCCTATCTCCAAGGGAGGCGTTTGGAATCCCTTGCGCTTGAAATCCACCCCCGCGACCAATCATTAGCATCAAATTAGGAGCTAGGCTACCATGGAATTTGCCATTGATTCAGCTATTCAGTGATTCGCTTTGAGGAGGGTAGGGGTGTCGCAGGTTCCTGTAGTCGTACGCTGAAGAGACTACTGTGTTGCGGTCACATATTTCTATCAATCAGTGCAATGATGATGCATATTAAATGCGACTCTCGAATACCCATCAGAAATATCAAACACGTGATTGGTATTTTTCACTGTTTTGAATAATTCTGGATCTTGATTTCCTGAAACTTGAAGTGCTGCTATTTCCCTGCTATCACTGCAAGGGGCCTTTCAATATTTGGGATACTGACGGGTTGATTCGTCAATAAATAGCATCCTACGAGGAGTCTACAGCTTTGTTCAACAGTGGGTAAGAGACTTATTCAATCCGCACGAAAATTCTATATCACTATTTTAACAGCATTGAATAAAATGGGCATGAAACGTGTTAATTCCAATCACCTCATTTTTCTTCCTTTACTATCCAGAATAATCTTGGATAAAGATATNTTTAATGANANAACGATCACATTAACCGATCGAATCTTTCACTTTCATGANGTGAGAGTCTTCCGATTTACCATAGGNAAATNAATACAGGCATCTTTGGCTTTCATTNNTAGAAAGACCTTCATTTTTCGCTGGAATTTTCGTTTAATACAAAAGTAACTTGAGATCTATAATAATAGTTAAGCTAAAGAGGGGAAAAAAATTGACACAGAACAGACGTGAGTTTTTGAAAACATCGTTGTTGGGGGCTGGACTNAGTTTTNGTTTTTCTGATGCATTCGCGGTTGGGGGGATGAAAACNGGACAATTATCGCAAGCTACTCGAAAGCGGGTTGGACATNGACAAATACACCTTGATTTCCACACATCAGAGTATNTGCCNAATGTTGGGGAGGCTTTCTCTAAAAAGCAATTCCAATCTGCTTTGAAAATCGCAAACGTGGATGCGGTGAACATATTTGGCAANGGGCATCATAGCTGGAGTTANTATCCAACGAAAGTAGGGCAAATGCATCCAAATTTAAAATTTGATTTGCTTGGCCAACAGATTGAAGCATGTCATGAAATAGGAGTCGCCGCTCCTATCTACTTCACTTTCGGTTGGTCTCATAATGATGCAATTAACCATCCAGAGTGGTGTTCACGCTTTGANGACGGAAGCCTTCTGACTAATGGGCACTTTGACAGTAACGCAGGACCCGATGATCCTAAGCCGGATTTTCATTGGATTTTCATGTGTGTTAACACCTCATACCACGATCATGTGATAAAACAGCTGGAGGAGTTATGCGTAAATTATGATATTGATGGTATCTGGATGGATATTTACCAAGTCTCTCGCCCATGTTATTGCGGTATTTGTAAAAAAATGATGCTTGCCGAGGGCTTTGATATCAGTAAACGTGATGAGGCCATAAGGTTTTTGGCAAAGTCGTTCAAGCGCCACCAAAAATCGGTTACCGATCTAATTCATAAATATCATCCACAAGCCACTGTTTATTTTAATGGATGCACTGCCATAAACAGGGGCGCATACAACTTTGAGCACAAAATGTATGAGTACAATACTATCCAAGATTTGGAGGATCTCCCTACAACTTGGGGTGGATATGATAAACTGCCCATGCAGTCTAAATACTTTCTTAATGCTGGATACCCCATTACCGCNATGAGCGGAAAATTTCATACCGCTTGGGGTGAGTTCGGAGGTTTTAAATCTCGTAATGCGCTCAGATATGAGGCGGCTGCAATGATCTCTTGGGGAGCAAATTGTAACTTTGGAGATCAACTTCATCCCTCGGGGAAAATGGATCTGGCAACATATAAAAATATTGGTGCTGCATATAAGTATGTTGAGCTTATCGAGAATTACGGCGTTGGTGGTATCCCAGAGGCTCGCGTGGGCGTTTGGCGGACTTTTTCNGCAAAACATGATGAAGGCACTTGTCGAATGTTACTAGAAAGCCATACTAATTTCGATATTGCCAATGTAGGGAATAAAGATTTAAACCAGTTTGANGTGNTCGTTATNCCCGGTAAAGCATGTTTGGAGACTGAAGANTCGAATCGACTCAAAAATTTTACTGATTCTGGGGGAGGTATCCTTGTGATGGGTGCCGGAGCGCTCGATAAGGCCCAAAAAAATAGTATGATAGACATTGGAGCTAGATACCTTGGGAAGAGTGAGTTCGACAAAGACTATCTTGTCGTAAAAGAAAGTCTTTGGAATGGATTAGTAAAGAGTCCTTTCCTTTGCTATGAACCAGCTCTTCGGGTGGCTCCCGACTCAAAAACTAAAGTGCTGGCAACGATAAGAGAGCCNTTTTTTAGTCGGACTTATGAAAAGTTTACATCTCATCAAAATACACCATTTAAATTGGAGGACGCAAATTATCCGGGTGTTATNCAAAACGGTAAGGTGATATTTTTAGCACATGAGCTCGATGCAATCTATTACGATTATGGGGCTAGGTTGCATAGAGACCTTTTTGGTAATGNGCTTGGAATGCTCAACTTTAGACCCATGGTGGAGACATCATTGCCGAGTGCCGCAAGGGTAAGTCTTTTACATCAGCCAGATCAGGGGCGCTATGTAGTTCATCTGCTTTATGGGCCACCTATACGAAGAGGTAAATGTGAGGTGATAGAAGACTTACCGACTCTTTTTGAAGTGCCTGTGACGCTCGATCTTTCGAGAGATATAAAACGCGCAATTCTGATTCCTGAGATGAGGGTNCTGCCGATTAAAAAGGTGGGTAGTAAGATAAAAGTAACTGTGCCGAAATTCTCATGTCATTGTGCGATTTCCCTAAATTATGCGTGAGCCGACTTTGATGGGGATAGCGAGCTTACTTCTCATATCCCCACCGATGGGTATGTTTGCAGTTCCNTCNGATTATAAGAATGTTTGAAAAAGATATTGAGTCAAAGATTCAATTCGCGTCGAGGCCACCTCTTAGGGTAGTAATCATCTTTTTTATACTCGTAAAAACTCTCAACAGGATTTTCATTTTGTAGTGGATCACCAACCTCGACTTTGAGCCGCTCAAGCTCCGCAAACAGTNTAGCGATNAGGATTTCGTTGTCCTTATCCTCAGAAATATCCCGCATCTCCAGCGGGTCATTAACAATATTAAATAGCTGAGTTTTTTCTATGTGGGGGTAGTATATTAGCTTATGAGAGCGTGTCCTAACCATCCTCTGGAGGTTCTTGTATGCGCCATATATGGATTCTCTGACATGATCCTGGTTGCCCGATAGTAAACCCGCAACACTTACGCTATCTGTGTCTTTTGGAGCCTCGATCTTTGCGATATCAAGTATAGTCGGAAATAAGCTATGCAAGTAAAACATACCAGTTTTTCTAACCCCTGCATCAATGGAGGGTCCCGCAAAAATTAGAGGAATACGAACACTGTGGTCATACTGATTTTGCTTGCCAAGCAAGCCGTGCTGNCCGTTTGCTAATCCGTTATCTGAGGTAAAAATTATAACCGTNTTATCTCTTAACTCAGACTTTTCAAGGTAATNCAGAAGNCGACCAATCTCAGCATCCAGATGAGAAACCATGGCATAGTAACGTGCAATATGCCATTTAATTCGTAGCTCGGTTCGAGGAAAGGGAAGAAGTACTTCGTCACGTGCATTGTGGTCACCCTCATTAAATGGATGTTCCGGAAGCATATTGTCGGGCACCGGTATATCATCAATNGGNTACATTTTTAAATATTTTTCTGGNGCATGTTTTGGATCATGAGGTGTCAGAAAGGATAGGTATAAAAAGAAGGGGNCTTCATTGATATTTTTTCTCTTTTTTAGATAATCGATGGCAGANTCCACAAATAATTCATTACTAAATTTATTAGCTCTGCGTGTTTTAAAGTTTTCAATGTTTAGGTCGTTGCCGTCATAGTCTGCTACTAAAGGGTTAAATTGTCCGCCCTCCTCGTGGAAAGACATTCCCATCCCTAACGGCATAAAAACGTTACTTCCAGAGGTGAAGCTCCGGCGTAAGGACTCCTCATCTATATGCCATTTACCTGTAATGAATGTGTCATAACCGTTTTGTTGTAGGATTTCTCCTAAGAGAGGTCCCCTAAATTGGTCGTTAACCGCGGTGGGGGGACCATAGCCTGTNTTAAATAGGTGACGGCCTGTATTGAGCATTTTTCGGCTTGGACCGCAGACAGCTGCTTCCCATGAGCCCTGATTAAAGACATGAGAAAAACTCATTCCTCTTCGNNCAAGTTTATCTAGATTTGGGGTAAAGATNTGTTTGTTTCCCAATTCCCTGATCGTGTGGTAGTTTTGGTCATCGGTCAATAGAAATATGAAATTTGGACGTTCGCCGCCAGGNGAGACGGNCGCCTCNNCTTTTGATGACTCGTGGNGACACCCGAGTAGTNNNAGTGCGCCAACAATTAAANGCATNACNGTTCTCAAATACTCNAGTAAACTTNTTTTGTTANTCATTTTCANTTTAACAAATNNATTGATTTGGCTTTAACGTCTTNCNCACGCTTCAACTTTTNAACGATTTTACGGCATAGTAGGCTGGTTTTGGAAGCTTATTCCTGTCAAAAAGCAATGGATAGCTGGTCCTACCAGCTACGGGTAAACCATTCTTCCAGCTCTCGTCATCTGTTGTACCCCAAAGTGCGACTCTGTCGATTTTGTCTCTATGTTTTATGAACAAATCAAACACTGCTCGATAACGAGCACTTAGTTTTTGTGAGATTTGATCAGGAAGTCCATTTTTGTATGGGTTCAATTCACTTTTATTTGGAAGTGTATCTATGTGTCTACCTCTATGAATCCAAGCTTCTGGTAGAACATCTATGTCAAGTTCAGTGATATGAACCCTAAAGCCAGATTTATAAAGCGCAATTATTGCTGTTTCGATTTCTTCAATCGTTGGAGATCCCGAGTCTAATTTTATGTGGCATTGTATTCCCACGCCATCTACTTTTATCCCGAGATTCTGAATCGTTTTTAGTTTTTGAATAATTGAATCACATTTTTTGGGTTTTTCAAGATGAAAGTCGTTATAAAGCAGGCAGCCTAGCGGGTGGGCTTCACGAGCAAATCGAAATGACAACTCCAAGAATTCTGGCCCGAGTATTTTATACCAGTCGCTCTCTCGCCACTTTCCATTACTTTCAACTACCTCATTAGCAACATCCCAAGTATCAATATCTTGCTT
>PBJN01000051.1 GCA_002720735.1 Porticoccaceae bacterium | reverse complement strand
GAAACCATAACAAATGCTATCGAAGATAGTTATACCCACAAAAAACAATCTGGTGGTTCTGGACAATTCGGGAAAATTGACTTTCGCATCCGCCCCGGTGAACCAGGTAGCGGTTTTTTATTTAGTTCAACAGTTGTGGGAGGGAATATACCCAAAGAATTTTTTCCAGCCATTGAGAAAGGATTTAAGACAATGATGTCTGACGGGCCGATGGCCGGATATCCTGTTCTAGATGTCGAATTTGAAATATTTGATGGAGCCTATCACGCGGTGGATTCATCGGCCGTAGCTTTCGAAATAGCGGCAAAAGGAGCTTTTCGGCAAGCCATGCCTAAAGCAGGACCTCAGATTATTGAGCCAATAATGAAAGTAGATGTCTTTACACCAGAGGATCATGTGGGTGACGTCATCGGTGACCTAAATCGTCGCCGAGGGATGATTAAAGATCAAGAAGCGGTAACAACGGGAGTTCGAATCAAAGCGGATGTTCCACTGTCAGAAATGTTCGGTTACATCGGCCATCTGAGAACCATGACTTCAGGACGAGGTCAATTTTCAATGGAATTTTGTCATTACATGCCATGCCCACAAAATATTGCCAATGACGTGATAAGTGCAGCGAAAGAATTGCGTGAAGCAAAATAGCATCATGGTTGTGCCTAGGACTTTTTAAAGTGGATTGCAAATGGCTTTAGTGCCCATGAGTTTTTGAAACTATGAAATCGCATACATTTTTAGGTGCTTCACAATAACGGCTGAACTCCATTGTAAAAGTTGCTCTGCCCTGTGAGGCGGACCGAAGATCGGTTGCGTACCCAAACATCTCTGCGAGCGGAACTTCCGCGTTAACCACTTTTCCTCGGGCATTATCCTCCATACCGATAATTAGGCCACGACGACGATTAAGATCACCAACAACATCCCCCATGTTGATCTCTGGAGTAACAACTTCTACATTCATCATTGGCTCCAAGAGGACAACTGAGCCCTCGTCTACCAATTTTTTAGTTGCCAGTGAACCTGCTATTTTAAATGCAATTTCAGAGGAGTCTACGTCATGATAAGACCCATCAAATAAAGTAGCTTTTAATCCCAGAAGAGGATAGCCAGCAAGGATACCGTTCTGCATTTGCTCCTCAATACCTTTAGCTACTGCCGAGATATATTCTCGCGGAACTGCACCGCCGATAATTTCGTTTATGAACTCAAGTCCTACCCGATCGGAGTTTTCAGTTGGTTCAAATCTAATCCACACATGACCATACTGCCCTCTGCCTCCAGATTGACGGATGAATTTCCCCTCAATCGTACACCGATTCTGGATTGCTTCTCGATAAGCAACTTGAGGCTTTCCTATGTTAGCCTCCACGAAAAATTCCCTTCGCATGCGATCGACCAAAATATCTAAGTGCAATTCTCCCATACCAGAAATGATGGTTTGTCCGCTATCTGCATCCGTACTAACACGAAAAGAGGGATCTTCCTGCGCCAATTTACCCAGCGCCACCCCCATTTTTTCTTGATCCACCTTAGAGCGAGGCTCAACTGCGACCGATATAACTGGATCTGGAAATTCCATTTTCTCCAATACAATTTTTTGATCTTCTGAACATAAGGTGTCCCCGGTCGAAATATCCTTCAATCCTATGGCTGCAGCAATATCTCCGGCGAATACTTGTTTTATTTCCTCACGACTATTTGAGTGCATTTGCACCATCCGTCCGATCCTTTCACGTTTTTGCTTGGCAGAATTATAAACTGCCGAACCGCTCTCCAAACGACCTGAATAAACCCGCAGAAAAGTCAAAGAACCAACATAAGGATCAGATGCAATTTTAAAAGCTAGCGCTGCGAAAGGAGCATTATCCTTTGCTAAGCGTAATCCTTTTTCCCCACCATCCGTGTAACCCTCCACCGGTTTAATATCATTTGGAGATGGTAAATATTGAATAACTGCATCAAGCATCGCCTGAATCCCTTTATTCTTGAAAGCCGAGCCGCCCAGCGCTGGCACGATTTCATTATTCAAGGTACGTTTTCGTAACCCGGCAATTATATCCGCTTCACTCAGAGGCTGTTCATCCAAATACTTCGTCATTAAAGTGTCGTCAGCCTCTACTGCTACCTCAATTACGTAGTCCCGCATCTCATCACATATTTTTCTTAATTCTTCTGGAATTTCCTCATATTCGAAAGTCATACCCTGATCATTCTCTCTCCAGTATATTGCTTTCATTTTAATTAGGTCGACCACACCTCGAAAGTCACTCTCTGAACCGAGAGTCATTTGTACTGGAACCACCTTGGCACCCAGCCTATTTTCTAGCTCCTGTATGACACCCTTAAAATTTGCACCGGCTCGATCCATTTTATTTACAAATACTAGACGGGGAACATTGTACTTGTCAGCTTGACGCCACACCGTTTCAGTTTGAGGTTGGACTCCTGATGCGGCGCACAAAACTACAACCGCGCCGTCCAACACACGCAGTGACCTCTCCACTTCTATGGTGAAATCGACATGTCCCGGGGTATCAATAATATTTATCCGATGCGCGCTATACTGAGAGTCCATACCTCTCCAAAAGCACGTTGTCGCCGCAGAAGTTATAGTTATTCCCCTCTCTTGCTCCTGCTCCATCCAATCCATGGTGGCTGCGCCGTCATGGACCTCTCCCAACTTGTGAGAAAGCCCGGTGTAAAACAGCACTCTCTCAGTAGTTGTAGTCTTACCAGCATCCACATGAGCGCAGATTCCAATATTACGGTAATATTCAATATTGGTCAGCCGAGTCACGATATTTTTCCTAGAACCTGCAAAGGGCAGCCGACTCGACCACGCNTTCTAACGCTATTACGCATTGTGTGTGATGATTTAAAAGCGAAAGTGAGAGAATGCCTTGTTAGCCTCTGCCATACGATGAACATCTTCACGTTTTTTTACCGCACCGCCTTTCCCCTGAACGGCATCGACTAGCTCTCCCGCTAGGCGTTGAGGCATAGATTTTTCACTCCTACTTCTAGCATANTCCACCAACCACCTCATCGCGAGGGCGGTCCTTCTCGCTGGCCTAACGTCCACTGGCACTTGGTACGTCGCTCCCCCTACTCTACGCGATTTAACTTCTACCATAGGAGCAACATTATCTAACGCTTCCTGAAACACTTGTACCGGATCCCTNTTTAAGCGGTCTTNGACCGCTGTCATGGCTCCATACACAATTCTCTCCGCGACCGCCTTTTTTCCACTCACCATAACGTGGTTCATAAATTTGGCTAGCGTTGTATTACCGTACTTGGGGTCTGGAAGAATTTCCCGTTTTGCAACCACTCTTCTTCTTGGCATATTTGATGACCTTTATTTCCTCAGCTTATCCATTAAAGCCTTTAACTCAAGGCCTACTATACTACCCCTAATACCGATACTGTCTGGTTGTGTTTTTATTGTTTTGGACGTTTAGTTCCATATTTAGACCTCCGTTGAGTTCGACCATTCACTCCAGAAGTGTCCAGTGTTCCCCTAACGGTGTGATATCTTACTCCTGGCAAATCTTTCACTCGACCACCCCGGATCAAAACCACGCTGTGTTCCTGCAAATTATGTCCCTCACCCCCNATGTAAGATGTGACCTCGAATCCNCTAGTNAAACGAACACGGCATACTTTTCTCAAAGCAGANTTNGGCTTCTTTGGCGTAGTNGTATACACTCTNGTNCATACACCACGCCGCTGNGGGCATGCTCTCAACGCAGGGACGTCCGATTTGCTAACTTTTCTCTGCCTAGGCTTTCGGACAAGCTGATTGATTGTTGCCATCATTGTCTCTCTTTATGTTACAAATNATTAATGTTAATAACGAGGGCTGTTCCACGCCTTACTGTTCGTTGAAAGGCTGCTGTTCTCNCACCATGACAGCGGTCGACAGTCTAATCANGTCAATGTCAATCGTCAAGCACTCCTTCTTTCTCACCGAGCTTTCATCATTCGTCAACCAAGTCTACACTAAAAGCTTCCAGGAGAGCCGCTTCNACGTCAGCTGCACTTTTAGCTGAATCCAACTTTGCATCGCGCTCCTTTCGCCTCTGCGAATGATAAGCAAGGCCTGTTCCGGCTGGTATTAAACGCCCAACCACAACATTCTCTTTCAAACCTCTCAATGGATCAGCCTTTCCAGTAACGGCTGCTTCAGTTAAAACACGTGTAGTCTCTTGGAAAGACGCTGCCGAAATAAAACTTTCAGTTGCGAGTGAGGCTTTGGTAATACCTAACAACTGCCGCTCATATTTTGCCGGTTGAAGACCATCTGCNCGNAGCCTCTCATTTTCCTCAATTACTTGCCGATACTCGACCTGCTCGCCCCTTATTAGAGAAGAATCGCCCATATCTGTTATCTCAACTTTTCTCAACATCTGTCGTGTAATAACTTCTATGTGCTTGTCGTTAATTTTAACCCCTTGCAACCTGTATACTTCCTGAATTTCATTAACAATATATTTTGCGAGCTCGCCGATGCCTTTTAAGCGCAAGATATCATGAGGAGTTGGGGGTCCATCCGAAATGACCTCGCCTTTTTCTACGTGCTCTCCCTCGAACACACCTAATTGGCGCCATTTTGGGATTAATTCTTCATACTGTAACTTGCCATTTGCAAGGGGTTTCCCATCATCTGGTGTGATGACCAAACGCAATTTTCCTTTAGTCTCTTTACCAAGAGTTACAGTGCCCGTGATTTCAGCAAGGATTGCCGGGTCTTTAGGTTTTCTGGCTTCAAATAAATCAGCAACCCTCGGCAATCCCCCAGTAATATCCTTTGTACCACCAGATTCTTGTGGAATGCGAGCAATGACTTGACCAATTTCAATCTGTTCTCCATCACTGATACTTATGCTTGCATTTGCGGGGAGTGGGTAATGTGCAGGAACCGTAGAATTTGGAAAAATTAATTCCTTGCCATTAGAATCTGTGAGGGAAATTATTGGTTTTAAATCTTTTCCCGCTGCTGGACGCTCGTTTTGATCGATAATTGAGATGCTTGTTAGACCCGTTATCTCATCGGTCTGCTGCCGGGTGCTCAAACCCTCTTCCATGCCAGAGAAAGCTGCGTTACCAGAAACTTCAGTAACTATAGGATGAGTGTGCGGATCCCAATTAGCGACTACATCACCGGCATTAACTCTGTCAGAGTCCTTAACTTTGATCATTGCCCCATAAGGCAATTTGTATCTTTCTCTCTCTCTGCCATTTTCATCTGTAATGGCCAACGCGCCAGATCGGGAAACAGCAACCAGATGGCCCGCCTTGTTTTGAACAGTCTTTAAATTAATTAGGCGGACGGTCCCCTTCTGCTTGACCTTTACGTTGTCTACTGCTGATGCTCGAGATGCAGCGCCCCCGATATGGAATGTACGCATCGTTAGCTGAGTGCCCGGCTCTCCGATGGACTGCGCTGCAATAACTCCTACTGATTCGCCCTGATTGACTCTGTGGCCTCTTGCTAAGTCACGTCCATAACATGCCGCGCATATTCCATGGCGCACCTCGCAAGTAATAGGCGACCTCACCTTCACCTCATCGATACCAGCACTTTCGATACGTTTTACCCATTGCTCATCAATCATCGTTCCCAAAGGAATTGCTATTTCTTCAGTGCCCGGGTATTTTACATCGGAGGCTACCACTCTGCCTAAAATACGATCTCCAAGAGTCTCAATGATATCGCCTCCTTCAATCACCGGCGACATGACCAATCCGTCCGTTGTTCCACAATCAGTTTCCGTAACAACAACATCCTGTGCAACATCGACTAAACGCCGCGTTAAGTATCCAGAATTTGCTGTCTTCAAGGCCGTGTCAGCAAGCCCTTTTCGCGCTCCATGGGTGGAAATAAAGTATTGAAGCACATTAAGCCCCTCACGAAAATTTGCTGTAATTGGAGTTTCTATTATAGATCCGTCAGGGCGCGCCATCAGTCCTCGCATTCCCGCCAACTGACGTATTTGCGCGGGTGATCCCCGCGCGCCAGAGTCTGCCATTATAAAAACGGAATTAAATGAATCTTGCTGTTCTTGATTTCCCTCTGAATTAACAAAGTTATCCTTGCTAATACCCTTCATCATAGATTTAGCAACTTTGTCATTTGCCTGTGACCAGATATCAATAACTTTATTATATTTTTCGCCTTGAGTGACAAGGCCAGATGCAAACTGACTCTCTATCTCTCGCACTTGCTCATCTGCCGAACTAATGATCTCTTGTTTATCTTCTGGTATGACAAAATCATTCACCCCTATAGAAGCCCCTGACCTGGTAGAAAAATCGAATCCCATATACATTAGCTGGTCTGCAAAAATAACGGTGTCTTTGAGCCCAATCCGCCGATAACACTCATTTATGACGGTTGAAATCGCTCTTTTGACCATTGGCCTGTTCACCAATGAAAATGGAACTCCGTCAGGTGTAATATCCCAAAGTAATGCTCTTCCGACTGTCGTTTCCTCGATGCTTCTGACAGCCGAACGTTCGCCAGTAACCTCATTAATTGAAGTCTCATTAACCCGGACCTTTATTCGTGCTTGCAAATCGACGCATTTTGAGAGGTAAGCTCGCGATACTTCTCTCACATCACTGAAGACCATGCCCTCTCCAAGCACATTTATTCGCGCACGGGTCATGTAATACAACCCCAAAACTACATCCTGCGAGGGAACAATTATAGGTTCACCTGAAGCTGGAGAGAGAATATTATTAGTTGACATCATCAAGGCTCTTGCCTCCATTTGAGCCTCAATTGTGAGAGGAACATGAACCGCCATTTGGTCTCCGTCAAAATCAGCGTTATAAGCGGCACACACCAAAGGATGCAAATTAATAGCCTTTCCTTCAATAAGAACTGGTTCAAAAGCCTGTATGCCAAGACGGTGGAGGGTTGGCGCACGATTCAACAATACCGGATGTTCTCGAATAACCTCATCAAGAATATCCCAGACAACCGCTTCTTCTCTCTCCACCATTTTTTTTGCCGCTTTTATGGTAGTTGCCAAACCCCTTAGCTCAAGTTTACTGAAAATAAAGGGCTTAAAGAGCTCCAAAGCCATGCGTTTTGGTAATCCACACTGATGTAGTCGGAGAGTTGGGCCAACTACGATTACCGATCGGCCAGAATAATCCACTCTTTTTCCTAACAAATTCTGGCGAAAGCGTCCCTGCTTTCCCTTGATCATGTCAGCTAGTGACTTTAGTGGACGCTTGTTGGATCCTGTGATTGCTCGCCCTCGGCGCCCATTATCTAAAAGCGCATCGACTGACTCTTGTAACATTCGTTTCTCATTACGAACAATAATGTCCGGAGCACTCAACTCCAAAAGTCGTTTTAAGCGATTGTTTCTGTTGATCACTCTCCGGTACAAATCGTTCAAATCTGATGTCGCAAAACGTCCTCCATCGAGAGGAACTAATGGCCTTAAATCTGGCGGTAGCACCGGCAAAGCCTTTAAAATCATCCATTCAGGCTTGTTGCCGGAGCCATGAAATGCCTCCAGCAACTTCAATCTTTTAGAAATCTTTTTAATTTTTGTTTCAGAACGCGTAATTGGTATTTCCTCTCGAATACTAGCTATTTCGTCATCTAAATTAATTTCCCTTAACAATGACTGAATGGCATCTGCTCCCATTAAGGCCACAAATTCATCTCCAAACTCACTCATTGCCTCAAAGTACTCTTCGTCCGTTAAAAGTTGACCTTTTTCAAGTGTCGTTAACCCAGGATCAGTGACAACGAACGATTCAAAGTAAAGGACTCTCTCTATCTCCCGAAGGGTCATGTCAAGCATAAGTCCAATGCGAGATGGTAACGATTTCAGAAACCAAATGTGAGCCACTGGACAGGCTAATTCAATATGTCCCATTCGCTCTCTTCTAACTTTTGTAAGGGTCACTTCTACCCCACACTTTTCACACACAATACCTCGATGCTTCATACGTTTGTATTTACCGCACAAACACTCGTAGTCTTTGACAGGACCAAAAATTTTTGCGCAAAAAAGGCCCTCTCTTTCTGGCTTAAATGTCCTGTAGTTAATTGTTTCAGGTTTCTTCACCTCACCAAATGACCAAGATCGGATCATCTCTGGAGAAGCTAAACTAATTCGCAAATTGTCAAATTCGCTACTTTGATCTTTTTGCTTGAGCAGATTTACAAGGTCTTTCAAGACTTATCCTCCAAATAAAAAAATAGTCCCCGCAGCTATCAAGCAGCTGCAAAGAGTTCAAGCCAGGCTATTCGTGCTCCAGCTCAATGTTAATTCCCAAAGAACGTATTTCTTTGACCAAGACGTTGAATGATTCCGGCATACCGGGTTCCATAAGGTGATCTCCGTCAACGATATTTTTGTACATTTTGGTTCTACCAACGACATCATCAGATTTCACCGTAAGCATTTCTTGCAAGGTATAGGCTGCCCCATAGGCTTCCAATGCCCAAACCTCCATTTCTCCGAACCGCTGACCGCCAAATTGCGCCTTACCCCCCAGGGGTTGCTGCGTTACCAAACTGTAGGACCCTGTTGATCGAGCATGCATCTTGTCGTCCACTAAATGATTAAGCTTCAGCACGTACATATAGCCAACGGTAACAGGTCGATCAAATTTATCACCTGTCCGACCATCATAAAGATCGCATTGCCCAGATTCAGATAAATCGGCAAGAGATAGTAGTTTCTTTACTTCAACCTCATTCGCGCCGTCAAAAACAGGAGTCGCAATTGGAACGCCACGCCGCAAGTTCGACGCTAACTCAAGCACTTCTGCATCCGACAATGTTGCTAAGTCAGTTTTGAACACTGTATCGCCAGTGTCATAAATCTCTTGTAGAAAACGCCGTATATTAACCAACTGTGCCTGCTCTCTGAGCATTTTATCTATCTTTACCCCAAGACCCTTTGCAGCCATTCCCATGTGGGTCTCCAGTATTTGACCCACATTCATCCTAGAGGGGACCCCCAACGGATTTAAAACAATATCAACTGGCACCCCATCAACGTCATAAGGCATATCTTCAACAGGTTTTATCACTGATATGACACCCTTGTTACCGTGCCGTCCAGCCATCTTGTCTCCAGGCTGAATTCTGCGTCTTACTGCTAGATATACTTTTACAGTTTTCAAAACTCCGGGAGCCAAATCGTCTCCACTTTGAAGCTTCCTCTTTTTTTCTTCGAAGCGTTCATCGAGCAAAGCACGTCGCTCTTGAAGCTGCTCTTTTGCCTGAGCAAACTGCTCATTTATTTCGGGCGATTCCATCCGGATATCGAACCAGTCGTCCGCTGAATACTGTGCAGCTGTTGCGGCATCAATAATAGAACCTTCAGCAATACCCCTCGCTTTTACAACCGGAGCTCCATCGACAGCTGCAAAAAGCCGAGCTAAAGTGGCATTCTCAACTATTCGATACTCATCATTTAAATCTTTTTGAAACTGATCCAGCTCCATCTTCTCTATATCCAAAGAGCGTTGGTCCTTATCAAGTCCGTCTCTTGTAAAAACTTGCACATCAATTACGGTGCCTTTTGTACTAGTTGGAACACGCAAAGAGGTGTCTTTAACATCAGACGCCTTCTCACCAAAAATGGCTCTGAGAAGTTTCTCCTCTGGGGTGAGCTGAGTTTCACCTTTAGGCGTAACCTTCCCCACCAAAATATCACCAGCAGCAACCTCTGCACCAATGTAAACGATACCTGATTCGTCAAGTCGTGAAAGTGCAGCTTCTCCCACATTTGGGATATCCGCAGTTATATCCTCTGAACCAAGCTTCGTGTCTCTCGCCACACAAGTTAGCTCTTGAATGTGGATTGTCGTAAAGCGATCCTCTTGCACCACCCGCTCTGAAATTAAAATTGAGTCCTCAAAGTTGTACCCGTTCCAAGGCATGAATGCTATGCGCATATTTTGACCGAGCGCCAATTCCCCTAAATCTACAGAGGGCCCATCAGCGAGAACATCTCCACGGGAAATTTGATCGCCGTACTTTACAATTGGTCGCTGATTAATACATGTGTTTTGATTTGACCTTGTATACTTTGTTAAATTGTAGATATCTACTCCGGCTTCTCCTTGCGCCACCTCAGATTCACTTACTCTCACAACAATCCTAGCAGCGTCAACGCTCTCAACAATCCCGCCTCTGAGGGCCACTTTACAAACACCCGAGTCGCTAGCTACTTTTCTTTCAATACCAGTTCCGACTAGAGGCGCCTCTGCTATGAGAGTCGGAACTGCCTGTCGCTGCATATTGGAACCCATAAGTGCTCGATTGGCGTCATCATGCTCTAAGAACGGTATTAAGGAAGCGGCCACAGAAACAACTTGATGCGGGGAAACATCCATATAATCAACTTCTTCGGGAGATTTTACCGTAAATTCGTTTTGATGACGCACTGTTACTAAATCTTCAGACAATTTATCGGATGTATCCAATATAGAAGATGCTTGAGCAATCACAAATTGTGATTCATTTATTGCTGACAAATATTCAATCTCACTCGTTACGCGCCCATCCTCTACTCTCCTGTAAGGCGTTTCAATAAACCCGTAACTGTTCGTCCTTGCATAAGTAGCTAGAGAGTTTATGAGACCAATATTTGGTCCCTCAGGAGTCTCGATAGGACATACCCGACCGTAGTGAGTTGGATGGACATCTCTGACTTCAAATCCAGCACGCTCTCGAGTCAACCCTCCAGGCCCTAAAGCAGAAACGCGACGTTTATGAGTAATTTCTGATAACGGATTGTTTTGATCCATGAACTGAGACAACTGGCTTGATCCGAAGAATTCTTTCATCGCTGCCGCCACCGGTTTAGCATTGATTAAATCCTGTGGCATTAAACTTTCCGACTCGGCGACCCCTAAACGCTCTTTGACAGCTCGTTCCACTCGAACTAACCCTACTCTGAACTGATTTTCTGCCATCTCACCAACGGAGCGAATTCTTCGATTTCCGAGATGATCAATGTCGTCAACGGCTCCTTTACCATTTCTTATATCAATCAACATCTTCATGACATCGGCAATATCAGATGCCTCCTTGTATGACTCTACCAACTCTTGAGCCTCATCATTTTTTAAGTTTGAAAAATATCGATGATCATAGAGAATCCCAGAACCATCCTCATCAGCGCGTCCAAGACGTCGGTTAAATTTCATCCTGCCAACCCCAGAAAGATCATATCGCTCGATATTAAAAAACAGATTATAAAAAAGGTTCTCGGCTGATTCTTTTGTTGGCGGTTCTCCAGGGCGCATCATTCTGTAAATTTCTACCAGCGCCTCTAATTGAGTGCGAGAGGGATCTGTGCGAAGCGTATCAGAAATGAAAGGCCCGCAGTCTAAATCATTGGTATAAAGCGTTTCAATTTTGAAGATACCCGCATTTACTAACGTCTTGAGATTTTCAGCATTAATTTCAGTGTTGCATTCGAACAGTAATTCACCAGTTTCCAGATCTTCAATATCTCTTGCCAAACGGCGTCCCAACAAATATTCGTCCGAGACCTCTAAGGTTGTCACCTCATTTTTTGCGAGTTGACGGATATGTCTGGCGGTAATGCGCCTNCCTTTTTCAACGACAACATTTCCGTCATTGTCTTTAATTTCAAAAACAGCTATTTCACCCCTTAATCTTTCGGGATCTAAATCTAGCAAAAAAACATTATTCCTGTAATTAAATGTACTAGTATCAAAAAAAGACTCGAGGATTTCTTCGCTGGAGTACCCCAATGCGCGCAGTAAAATAGTAGCTGGCAACTTTCTACGTCGATCTATTCGAACATATAACAAGTCTTTAGGGTCAAATTCGAAATCTAACCAAGATCCTCTGTATGGAATTACTCTGGCGGTATACAAAAGTTTGCCCGATGAATGCGTTTTACCTTTGTCATGATCAAAAATCACTCCCGGGGAACGGTGTAGCTGAGACACAATAACTCGTTCTGTGCCATTGATAACGAAAGTTCCATTATCTGTCATGATTGGAATTTCACCTAAATACACCTCTTGTTCTTTGATGTCTTTAATCGCTTTATTTGACGACTCTTTNTCGTAAATTAAAANCCGGACTCTCACCCGGAGGGGCACCGAAAATGTAGCGCCTCTTAATTTACATTCATCCACCTCAAAAGCGGGTTTTCCAAGCACATAATCTACGTATTCGAGCGCTGCAAAACCGGCATATCCGACGATCGGAAATATTGAGCTAAGTGCTGCATGAAGCCCAGTATTCTCCCGCGCGTCTTTGGCTAAGCCNAGCTGTGTGAAATTTTTATATGAATCTAATTGAATTGATAATAAATAAGGCAAGTCCATTACATTTGGCAATTTACCAAAATTTTTACGGATTCGCTTTTTTTCAGTAAAAGTATATGCCATGCTTTTTCCTCAAAANNATGTTCTAGCGCCCAGACNGCTGCTGNAGCCNCTCAACAAAACAAACACTAATTTTTTTCTGTATCNGACTNGAAATNGGGTATTTATTTAAGCTCTACGCTTGCTCCAGCCTCTTCAAGTTGTTTTTTTGCATCCTCTGCATCTTCTTTCGAGAGNCCCTCTTTNACAGCTGAGGGCGCCCCATCNACNAACCCCTTGGCTTCTTTCAGGCCCAAACCNGTGATAGCACGCACCGCTTTAATTACATTGACCTTTTTGTCTCCAACTGCACTGAGAACCACATCAAATTCAGTTTGTTCAGTGGCAACATCCTCTCCTATTGCCTCTGGAGCAGCTGCTATGGCAACCGAGGCTTGAGCCGAGACACCGAATTTTTCTTCCATTGCACTTACTAGTGCTACCACATCCATTACGCTCATCTCACTGATTGCATCTAATATTTCTTCATTTGACAGGGCCATTTGGGATCTCCTTGTGTTTATACGTTAAGTTGAAGACTTTTAAGCAGCTTGTTCTTTGGTGTCCCGAATAGCCGCNATTACTCGCGTTACCCTAGTTGGAATTTCATTTGNAGTTCGAACTAGTGCGTTCACTGGAGCCANGGTNACCCTGGCTAACATTCCCAACGCTTCAATACGCGTGGGCAAGTTCGCCAAAACGTCCACTTGAGNACCGTCAAGAAGTTTTCCTGCAATCGAAAGCGCCTTGACTTGGAAATTTTCATTTACCTTTGCAAAATCCTTGAGCAAGCGTGCCGCCGCCCCTGGATCATCCATTGAAAAAGCAAATAGGGACGGTCCCCTCAGCATATCTTCAACACACTCGAAATCGGTGCCNTCGAATGCCCTCTTGGCAAGAGTGTTGCGCACGATACGAATTCGCACATTCATTAGTCTGGCATCGGCTCGTAATTTAGTAATCTCAGACACGCTTACCCCTCTTGCATCCGCAATGACTAGGGACAACGCTGTATCTGCTGTGGAATGAACATCTGTTACGATAGTTTTTTTTTCGTCAAGAGTTAATGGCATATTTTTCGGTCCAGTCCTTCGTGTTCATCTAGCTTTAACATCAATGTCACACCATAAGTTTGAGTTCGTTGCCGGCAGATTTTCGCCGTAATCGCACAGTCTACACAGGTTACTGATTTCAACACAGTCTGATTAAACATGATAAGTACCTGTGATCTTTGAAAGTTAACGTAAAATAACGCAAACTAAAATTCATAATTCAAGCAGAGCCTAGTACTCCTATACATTGAGGGATGTTTTATCAACCATGATTCCAGGACCCATAGTTGATGAGAGGGTAATTTTTTTCATATAAACTCCTTTCGAGGACGCAGGCTTCGCCTTCAACAAATCTGAAATGAACGCCTCAAGATTATTCCTCAGTAAATGTATATCGAAAGACACCACACCGATGCCTCCGTGCACAATTCCATTTTTATCGGCTCTGTAGCGAATTTGTCCCGACTTTGCATTGCGCACCGCTTCTGCAACGTTCGGCGTGACAGTGCCTGATTTCGGGTTGGGCATCAAACCCCGAGGACCTAGCACCTTTCCAAGCATACCTACAACCCTCATGGCGTCTGGGGACGCAATTACTACGTCAAAATCTAAATTTCCTTCCTTGACTTCAGAGGCTAAATCTTCCATACCAACTAATTCTGCACCTGCGCCCTTAGCCGCCTCAGCCGCTTCACCTTGAGCGAAAACGCACACTCTGACGTGTTTTCCCCTACCATTCGGCAGAGTAGTTGCTCCGCGAACCACTTGGTCTGATTTTCTCGGATCAACACCTAAATTTATTGCCACATCGACTGATTCGGTGAACTTCACAGTTGCGAGCTCTTTCAGCAATCGCAACGCTTCATCCACATCATAAAGTTTTGTCCGGTCGACCTTCCGATCGCTGACACAACGTCTTTTAGAGTTTCTGGGCATTTAAACCCCCTCCACATCGAGACCCATTGATCTCGCTGAGCCGGCAATTGTGCTAATCGCCGCTTCTAAATTAGCCGATGTCAAATCTGGATTTTTTATGTTGACAATTTCAATAAGCTGCTCCTTGGTCACAGATCCGACTTTTTTACTATTGGGCTCGCCGCTGCCGCTTTTTACTCCAGCCGCCTTTTTCAGCAAATAAGATGCGGGAGGAGTCTTCATTTCAAACGTAAAACTACGATCAGCAAACACAGTTATTACAACTGGAACTGGCGCGCCAGCATCAAGTCCCTGTGTCTGTGCGTTAAAACCCTTACAGAATTCCATTATGTTAACCCCGTGTTGCCCTAGAGCCGGACCAACCGGAGGACTCGGATTAGCCTGTCCAGCTGGCACTTGAAGTTTAATATACGCTTGTACTTTTTTCGCCATTAATGGTGCCTCACCTCTAAATCTTTAGCTCCCAAAGAAAGTCTTTCACCAGTCCGATAAAGTAATGCATCGACATTTGCTGTGAGTACACATTACTTTCACAAAGCTCATATCCCAAAATCTATCAATGCTTTTGGGTCTATGACTTCTGCACTTGAACAAAATCTAACTCTACCGGAGTTGATCTTCCAAAAATGGAAACTGCCACCCGAAGTTTACTTTTTGAATAATTCACTTCTTCGACAACGCCATTAAAATCGTTGAAGGGCCCATCACAGACCCTCACCATCTCCCCAGGCTCAAACATCGTTTTGGGACGGGGTGCCTCTTCGGAATCCTGCATGCGTTGCAAAATTAACTCTGCCTCTCTGTCAGAGATTGGTGCAGGCTTATCCGCTTTACCACCTATAAACCCCATAACTCTGGGTGTTTCTTTTACTAAGTGCCAAGTTTGATCATCCAATTCCATCTGAACCAATACATATCCTGGGAAGAACATACGCTCGCTTGTGCGTTTTTGGCCGTCTCGCATCTCCACCACTTCTTCCGTAGGCACCATAATCTCTCCAAAACGATCGTCAAGACAGTGTAATTTAACTCTGTCTTGAAGGGCCAAGGCTACTTTCTTTTCATAACCTGAGTAAGCATGCACTACGTACCAACGCATTAAAATCTTATTTCCTTATGCCATAATCATAGAGGCCAACCAACTCAGCAATGAGTCAATTCCCCATAAAATTAAGGCCATGAGCATTATCACCGCAACTACAATCAAAGTTGTTTGATTTCTTTCATCCTTGGATGGCCAAATCACCTTCCGCCACTCTGTTTTTGCACCTAAAGCCAATTCCCATGTGGCCGACCCCTTTTGGGTATGAAAGGCAATAACAGAACATAAAACCAGCACCAGCAGAAACGCTAGTGCACGAAAAAATAGCGATTCAGCGCTATAATACCAATTGCCGTAAACGGCGGCTACAACCAACCCAAAAACCAAACTCCATTTAATCCAATCATAGCGATGACCCTGATTTTGCAAATCTCCACTCATTTTTATAATTTTACTCCAAAGATTATTTGGCAGGCCAGGAGGGACTCGAACCCCCAACAGTCGGTTTTGGAGACCGATGCTCTACCAATTGAACTACTGGCCTTATGTCTTAAATTACCCTAAGTCCCAGCGCTCCTCTGTTGCTGTAACAGATAGGAGACCTTCCAACAATTTTCATGGCCCTCAATAACTACGCTACAATTTTCGCTACCACACCAGCACCCACCGTTCGTCCTCCCTCGCGAATCGCAAAACGTAGTCCATCTTCCATCGCAATTGGAGCAATCAGCGTTACTGACATCTGGATATTATCACCAGGCATCACCATCTCTACACCATCAGGCAATTCGCATGCACCAGTAACATCCGTCGTTCGGAAATAAAACTGTGGCCTGTAACCTTTAAAGAAAGGAGTATGACGCCCACCCTCATCTTTTGATAAAACATATACTTCAGCATCAAAAACCGTGTGTGGCTTTATTGATCCAGGCTTCGATAAAACTTGTCCACGCTCCACTTCCTCACGTTTAGTCCCGCGCAATAAAACGCCGACATTTTCACCTGCACGACCTTCATCCAAAAGCTTTCGGAACATTTCAACTCCGGTACAAGTAGTCTTGCTGGTATCATTAATACCCACAATTTCAACCTCTTCTCCAACTTTCACAATACCTCGTTCTACTCGACCAGTTACAACGGTACCTCGACCCGCAATCGAAAAAACATCCTCTATGGGCATCAAAAATGGTTGGTCTATTGCTCGCTCAGGTTCCGGAATATAACTGTCCAAAGATTCCACTAGCTTTGCAACCGCTGAAGTGCCAAGTTCATTATCATCTCTTCCCTCCAAAGCCATCAAGGCAGAGCCCACAATAATTGGAGTATCATCACCCGGAAAATCATACAAATCCAAAAGCTCTCTAAGTTCCATTTCTACCAACTCAACCATCTCATCGTATTCTTCTGAACCGACACCGCCACAGTCTTCCGCCAACAAATCTGCTTTATTTAAAAACACTATCACATAGGGAACGCCAACCTGACGAGCCAATAGGATATGTTCACGAGTCTGAGGCATCGGACCATCAGTTGCTCCACATACCAAAATTGCCCCATCCATCTGCGCCGCCCCAGTAATCATATTTTTAACGTAATCCGCATGTCCTGGACAATCAACGTGCGCATAATGCCGATTGGGCGAATCATATTCCACATGAGCCGTCGATATGGTAATGCCTCTTGCACGTTCCTCAGGAGCATTATCAATCTGATCAAACGCTTTAATCTCACCTCCCCGCACCTCAGCACAAACGCGAGTTAACGCAGCAGTTAACGTCGTCTTACCATGATCCACGTGCCCAATAGTACCCACATTCACGTGAGGCTTGTTCCTTTCAAACTTTTCTTTTGCCATCTCAGCGTCTCCTAAACGAGCTTTAAATTGCAGGTTCCTGTGAATTGAAATCTCGAGCATAAGTACATGCAAAATTTTGTTGAACATTTTCATGCCGAAATCTGACATAGTCAATCAGAACTGAGATAAAAATAAGCTCACTCGTAATTTACTCCTTAATACTTATAACTAAAATAAACTCTTCAACACATTAATGTACTATTAAAATAAAATGTATTTTTTAATCAAAAAGCAGAACAATTTTACTCTGCAATCTTAGTATTATCCTGTATACTCGCCCCGTTTTTTAATTAACCGATATCCTTTATTCGCTGAGTTCAAAAATGACTGATCTATCTCACTACAGAAACATAGGCATATTCGCTCACGTTGACGCTGGGAAAACTACCACGACGGAACGAATTTTGAAGTTAACTGGGAAAATCCACAAAACTGGTGAAGTACACGACGGCGCAGCGACCACCGACTTCATGGAACAAGAACAAGAACGAGGGATAACGATACAATCTGCGGCAACAACGTGTTTTTGGCGCGATCATCGTTTCAATATTATAGACACTCCCGGTCACGTAGATTTTACTGTAGAAGTGTATCGATCATTAAAGGTTCTAGATGGCGGAGTTGGCGTTTTTTGCGGATCTGGAGGAGTTGAACCGCAGTCAGAAACCAACTGGAGATACGCTAACGAATCCGAAGTTGCTAGAATAATTTTCGTCAACAAGATGGATAGAATAGGCGCAGACTTTTTAAAAGTTGTTGAACAAATTAAAAAAGTTCTTGGAGCCAATCCACTAATTATGTGTCTTCCAATTGGCATTGAAGAGGACTTCGTAGGCCTTGTGGATCTTTTAACGCGACAAGCATATGTTTGGGATGACTCAGGTATGCCCGAAAATTATCAAATTAAGGATGTACCTGAAAATATGACCGAACAAGTAGAAGAATACCGCGAGCGTTTAGTCGAATCTGCAATAGAGCAAGACGACGATTTAATGATGGCATACGTGGAGGGTGAGGAAATTTCCATAGACCAAATCAAAGGCTGTATCAGGAAGGGTACAATAGCTTTAGATTTCTTTCCGACCTATTGCGGCTCTGCATTCAAAAACAAAGGGGTACAAATGGTATTAGACGCTGTAGTTGATTTCCTTCCTAATCCCACTGAAGTCGACCCTCAGCCACTGACTGATGAAAAAGGCGATGAAACGGGCGAATATGCTATTGTGTCCACGGCAGAATCATTTAAAGCACTTGCATTTAAAATCATGGATGATCGATTTGGTGCTCTGACTTTTATCAGAATTTATTCTGGAAAATTGGAGCGAGGGATGACGGTTCACAATTCTTACACCGGCAAGACCGAACGCATTGGTCGCATGGTGGAAATGCATGCCGATGACCGAAATGAAATAGAATATGCAATTGCCGGTGATATAATTGCAATTGTTGGAATGAAGAATGTTCAGACCGGCCACACTTTATGTGATCCGAAATCGCCGGTTACTCTGGAACCGATGATATTCCCTGAACCCGTAATATCAATAGCAGTTAAACCAAAAGACAAAGGCGGTTCTGAAAAAATGGGAATTGCCATAGGAAAAATGGTGGCTGAAGACCCTTCTTTCCGTGTCGAAACTGATGAAGATTCAGGAGAGACAATTTTAAAGGGAATGGGTGAACTGCATTTGGATATCAAAGTAGACATTTTGAAAAGAACTTACGGAGTGGATCTAATTGTTGGTGCACCGCAAGTTGCATACCGAGAAACTATAACAAGTGCTATCGAAGATAGTTATACCCACAAAAAACAATCTGGCGGTTCTGGACAATTCGGTAAAATTGATTTTCGCATCCGTCCCGGTGAGCCAGGTAGCGGTTTTTTATTCAGTTCAACAGTCGTGGGAGGAAATATACCCAAAGAATTTTTTCCAGCCATTGAAAAGGGATTCAAGACGATGATGGCTGACGGGCCGATGGCCGGATATCCTGTTCTAGATGTCGAATTTGAAATATTTGATGGAGCCTATCACGCGGTGGATTCATCGGCCGTAGCTTTCGAAATAGCGGCAAAAGGAGCTTTTCGGCAAGCCATGCCTAAAGCAGGACCTCAGATTATTGAGCCAATAATGAAAGTAGATGTCTTTACACCGGAGGATCATGTGGGTGACGTCATTGGTGACCTAAATCGTCGCCGAGGGATGATTAAAGATCAAGAGGCGGCAACAACGGGAGTTCGAATCAAAGCGGATGTTCCACTGTCAGAAATGTTCGGTTACATCGGCCATCTGAGAACCATGACTTCAGGACGAGGTCAATTTTCAATGGAATTTTGTCATTACATGCCATGCCCACAAAATATTGCCAATGACGTGATAAGTGCAGCGAAAGAATTGCGTGAAGCAAAATAGCATCATGGTTGTGCCTAGGACTTTTTAAAGTGGATTGCAAATGGCTTTAGTGCCCATGAGTTTTTGAAACTATGAAATCGCATACATTTTTAGGTGCTTCACAATAACGGCTGAACTCCATTGTAAAAGTCGCTCTGCCCTGTGAGGCGGACCGAAGGTCGGTTGCGTACCCAAACATCTCTGCGAGCGGAACTTCCGCGTTAACCACTTTTCCTCGGGCATTATCCTCCATACCGATAATTAGGCCACGACGACGATTAAGATCACCAACAACATCCCCCATGTTGATCTCTGGAGTAACAACTTCTACATTCATCATTGGCTCTAAGAGGACAACTGAGCCCTCGTCTACCAATTTTTTAGTCGCTAATGAACCTGCCATTTTAAATGCAATTTCAGAAGAGTCTACGTCATGATAAGACCCATCAAACAAAGTAGCTTTTAATCCCAGAAGAGGATAGCCAGCAAGGATGCCGTTCTGCATTTGCTCCTCAATACCTTTAGCTACTGCCGAGATATATTCTCGCGGAACTGCACCGCCGATAATTTCGTTTATAAACTCAAGTCCTACTCGATCGGAGTAATCGGTTGGTTCAAATCTAATCCACACATGACCATACTGCCCTCTGCCTCCGGATTGACGGATGAATTTCCCCTCAATCGTACACCAATTCTGGATTGCTTCTCGATAGGCAACTTGAGGCTTTCCTATGTTAGCCTCCACGAAAAATTCCCTTCGCATGCGATCGACCAAAATATCTAAGTGCAATTCTCCCATACCAGAAATGATGGTTTGTCCGCTATCTGCATCCGTATTAACACGAAAAGAGGGATCTTCCTGCGCCAATTTACCCAGCGCCACCCCCATTTTTTCTTGATCCACCTTAGAGCGAGGCTCAACTGCGACCGATATAACTGGATCTGGAAATTCCATTTTCTCCAATACAATTTTTTGATCTTCTGAACATAAGGTGTCCCCGGTCGAAATATCCTTCAATCCTATGGCTGCAGCAATATCTCCGGCGAATACTTGTTTTATTTCCTCACGACTATTTGAGTGCATTTGCACCATCCGTCCGATCCTTTCACGTTTTTGCTTGGCAGAATTATAAACTGCCGAACCGCTCTCCAAACGACCTGAATAAACCCGCAGAAAAGTCAAAGAACCAACATAAGGATCAGATGCAATTTTAAAAGCTAGCGCTGCGAAAGGAGCATTATCCTTTGCTAAGCGTAATCCTTTTTCCCCACCATCCGTGTAACCCTCCACCGGTTTAATATCATTTGGAGATGGTAAATATTGAATAACTGCATCAAGCATCGCCTGAATCCCTTTATTCTTGAAAGCCGAGCCGCCCAGCGCTGGCACGATTTCATTATTCAAGGTACGTTTTCGTAACCCGGCAATTATATCCGCTTCACTCAGAGGCTGTTCATCCAAATACTTTGTCATTAAAGTGTCGTCAGCCTCTACTGCTACCTCAATTACGTAGTCCCGCATCTCATCACATATTTTTCTTAATTCTTCTGGAATTTCCTCATATTCGAAAGTCATACCCTGATCATTCTCTCTCCAGTATATTGCTTTCATTTTAATTAGGTCGACCACACCTCGAAAGTCACTCTCTGAACCGAGAGTCATTTGTACTGGAACCACCTTGGCACCCAGCCTATTTTCTAGCTCCTGTATGACACCCTTAAAATTTGCACCGGCTCGATCCATTTTATTTACAAATACTAGACGGGGAACATTGTACTTGTCAGCTTGACGCCACACCGTTTCAGTTTGAGGTTGGACTCCTGATGCGGCGCACAAAACTACAACCGCGCCGTCCAACACACGCAGTGACCTCTCCACTTCTATGGTGAAATCGACATGTCCCGGGGTATCAATAATATTTATCCGATGCGCGCTATACTGAGAGTCCATACCTCTCCAAAAGCACGTTGTCGCCGCAGAAGTTATAGTTATTCCCCTCTCTTGCTCCTGCTCCATCCAATCCATGGTGGCTGCGCCGTCATGGACTTCTCCCAACTTGTGAGAAAGCCCGGTGTAAAATAGCACTCTCTCAGTAGTTGTAGTCTTGCCAGCATCGACATGGGCGCAGATCCCAATATTACGGTAATATTCAATATGGGTCTGACGAGTCACGATATTTTTCCTAAAACCTGCAGAGGGCAGCCGATTCGACCGCCCTTTTTCACGCTATCACGCGCTGTGTGTATTGACTTAAAAGCGAAAGTGAGAGAATGCCTTGTTGGCCTCTGCCATACGATGAACATCTTCACGTTTTTTAACCGCACCACCTTTCCCTTGAACGGCATCGACTAACTCTCCCGCCAGGCGTTGAGGCA
>PBJN01000050.1 GCA_002720735.1 Porticoccaceae bacterium | reverse complement strand
TCTAGGAGCCTTATTTTTTATCGCTGGAAAAATCACAGAAGATTTAGTTTTTGCCTCCTTGGTTGCAGTAGCTGGAGGGTTAGCTCTGCTTATATCACAACGTTTTGTCAAGGTGGATCTCCTGGGTGGCTTCGCCGTGTTTGGAACAATTATGTTATTTATCTCAGGTATTTTCTCCCTCGTTTTACAAGACGATTACTGGGTGCAAATGAGAGGTACAGCGCTTGGCTTACTTACAGCATCTGTGTTTTTCTTAGATGGAGTTTTGAGGAAGGGAGCTTACTTTGGAGCTCGTTTTGAACGTTATTTACCCGGTGGAGCGCTTCATCATGATCGCCTTGCCGTAGGAATGAGTTTAACTGGAGCATTCGGTGCTCTCGGCAATTACTTGGTAGCCGAAAATTTTTCAAAGGACTTTTGGCTAACCTACACCACCTTCCTTGATTTGCCAATTTTTGTGATATTAGTTTTCTTGGTCCTCCGCTGGTCGCGAAAAGCTTAAAAAATCATACTCTGACTTTAACATGCATAAATCGACCAAATCAAAGGACTATGAGATTAGACAAATGGTGGACAACGTTTTGTAACCAGAAAGCTTGCCACAAGGATTATGATTGATACATAAAGAACGTAATGGTATTCGGACAAATGGGAGTGATGGCTGGCTTAGAATTTCTTCTACAACCAAAAGGCTCGTTCTTGCCAGTCAATTATTGGGAGTTTTATAAACGTTACTCGACAGGTATTTATGTCAAAGGCATTCTAATGTTCTCTATGGCAGGTGGTGCTGGAATTACTTCCCTTAGAGCAACTTGCAATAACTTCAAATAAGGCTAAAAAGTTTCCTAATAATGAGAATCTTCTATCTTGTTTTTTTTGTCTCTTCATTTGCTTTTTCTCAAAATAGTGAATTGCATTAACTTATTGGTCAAAAAAATAAAAAACTAGCTATAAGCTGAATGTGCGAGGTATTTGGCGATGATTTTTATGAATTGACTTGAGATCGCCAGAATGCAGAAAGTCTTGCAAGCTCAACAAGAAAATTGCGAGCTTTTATTGATACTCTTGTGCCGCGAACGTTCAATATATCTGAGCAAGATTCAGTTCTTGATGCTCGTAAACTGCGGAATTTTTTTAAAACAAAGGAGAAAATACAGGAAGGAAAAGAGATATTTCAGCCTATCTATACCGACGTGTTAACTTGGGTGTGCGAGCGTCATTAAAGAGCTAATGACGAATATAAGCGAGAGGAAGCAAGATTTGTTAGTGATTATGCTTTCAAAGAATGCATGAAATCTATGAATAAGTAAGATTAAAAAGGGACAATAAACCTTAAAAGAAGACAACTTTTTCTTTAATGACTTATTCAATACCAGTCTTTACCATCTCCTGTGAGGAGATCGATTTTAGACTCCACACGCACAAGTGCGTTCTCTGTTTCTGGAATGAAACTTTTGAGAAGGCCTAGACGGTCTATTTCACTATTTTCCAAATAGGCAAGATTAAGTGCAATGTCATCTTTTTGCTTTGACCTGAAACCACCTTCATGAAGAGCGGTCATTAAGTTAATCACAAGATGTAGAGTAACTATTAATAAAATTATTTAAGCCGTTTCCATTGTTTACCTCAAAAGTATGTGCGATAAATCACGTGACAAATTTGCTTTATATCATCAGAATTATAGAGCAAAACCAAGTAGCTGTTACATTGATTAAGCCAGTGTGTTCATTGTCTGAAAGAATTCGGGAGATGCGCTAAAAAAGATACGATTTATCATAGGCTAGTTAGTAGGTATATTTTATTAAAATCTTCGAAACATTAAATTTACTCACTTCATGATTCCCTTCCTGGGCAGCCATCTTAACGAGTCCGAAGTTTTTAAAGCCTCAATCAACACAGTAACCCTCCAAGACTAATCTGAAAAAGCAGACAAATGAAAAGATATGTCTCCCTTAATGAGACAATTCCATAAAAATAGCGTAAATGATAATGATTATCGATATACTGAAAATTTAATTTTGTGGCGAGTCATATGTACATTGCAATGAATAGGTTTAAAGTCTGTGCTGGAAAAGAGGAGATGTTTGAGAACATTTGGAGAGAGCGAGAAACAAGATTGAGTGATGTNCCNGGCTTTNAAACNTTCAATCTTATTAAGGGATCTCAAGANGACCATCACACACTGTATGCATCTCACAGCACTTGGCACTCAAGAGAGGCTTTTGAAAGTTGGACAAAATCAAGATCTTTCAAGGATTCGCATCGAGATGCTGGAAAGCATCGGCATTTGTATGTCGGACATCCAGTGTTTGAAGGCTTTGAGGTAATTATTTGAATAAGTCCTATTTTGCCATCTTAGTACTTAGTCTTATAACCACCGGGGTCGAAAAAGGCGAGGCTCACGATGAAAAGCCAGATCATGATCTAAGATATACATTTTCTTTCAATCTTTTGGATAGACCAAATATGAAACCAAGGGGCGGCACTACCCAAGGAATCGACGTCACTTTAGCAGAAAGACCGGAAGATCAATGGTCAAGCTTACAAAAACCAGGCGGATCAAATTTCGAAAGAGACCGAAAAGCAATCCTAGCCATGACAGGCGAGTACAGAGTAGCTTTTGAGTTCATAGAGACTGTGGTTTTCAAAAATAATTATGAAATTGCGCGTCCTTATCAGTCTTGGGGTACAGAGTACGTTTTTGTCTTAGCCGATGACGAAAACTTTATCAGCTTACAGCATATACTTGTAATGAGGATGGTAGGAGAGGACAAAACAGAGTACCCCCCGATTGTAATGAAACATTGGAGACAGGATTGGGAATATGAGGATCGGTTTATATCAGAGTACCGGGGTAACCATCGTTGGGTGACTAAAAGTTTAGAAAAGTCGGATATCCAAGGAACCTGGTCTCAGGCGGTTTTCCATGTTGACGATTCACCTCGGTACGAATCTACTGGCAAGTGGACACACGCAGGAAAGGTATCGCAATGGACTAGCGAGTTGACNAGTCGACCACTACCAAGACGGGAGCATACCGTCAGAAATGATTACGACATTTTGATCGGGAGGAATCGACACACAATTACGCCCGAAGGGTGGATTCATGAGCAAGACAATAGAAAAATTATATTGTCAAATAATAAGGATAAACCAGATCAAAAGTGGGATATTGGAAGCGAAGTGTTAGCTTTTGAGATAGGCGTGAANCGATATGATCTAATCGAAGGATTTGATTTTTCTGACGGCCATGATTACTGGAAAAAAACATCATTATTTTGGTCAAATGTGCGAGATACATGGTCCACGCTGCTCTCTTCAGGCGGCGTTGAATTAGGCGATGANTATGAATCCCGAGTTTTAAATAAGCTTTTTCGATATGCAAGTGATCTAGCTGATTCAAGTAAAAAAATTAAACCAACCGAACCTCTTAATCCTGACNAACTGATAAGAAGCGAAATACAACAAATACCTCAGTGAAAATCCTCCCAAAAGATTTTTAATTCTTCCACGGTCTGAGAAATACTTGTCCGCATATCATCTTCGGGAGTTGGTGTTGTCGTTGGGATTACTCCATCAACCCACAAGTTTTGAATCTTTTCAAGTTTTGCTCGGGTCTTCCCAGAAATCGCTGGATGCATCTTCTTAGATTGATGTTTTGCCTCAAGAATAAAACCATAAGCGTCTTGATACTCATTTGTATCAAAGACCATGTTATCAACCAAAGCAATAGAGTATTCTTCTGAAGCTAAGCGCAACAGTGTTAAAATGTTTTTAGATGTATCGCTACTAATTTCTTTTTGGATACGTTCTATTTCGCTTATCAAGAGGAGGGCTTTATCCAAGACAAGCTTTTCGGTCTCTCCATTTCGGATTAATGTAGCAAGCTCATGAAAACGCTCCTCACTAAGCCCAAATCTTTTGAGACTATCCTTTTGGTCCTTATCTGTCTCAGATATCGGGTGCATGAGGTGTGCCTCCGCCATGTCGAATTCACCACGCACAAGGAGTTCTAATCCGGCGCGAACATGTCCTGTCATTATGCTGAGTTGCTCAGACAAATGTATCTCCTCTTCGGGCCCAAACATCGAGTTCTCATAAATTTCTGACTGTTTGACTTTAAAATTATTATTAAATCGTTCCAGGGACACAGCAGAGCAGCCCACAACACAAAAAGCGAGATTTATGATAAAAATAATTACTCTCGAACCATTTAACATATCAATCTTGCAAGCTTCACTAAAAATAGCTATTTTTCTTCCTCATGATTTACTCTCTTGCCTAAATGTTCAACTAATTAGCAGTCGAATCAACGTAAGTGGGTTGAGACTTATCCACTTGCGAGTTTTGGTACAGATAAAAAATCATTATCGCTATTAGACCTTGATNCCTCTTTGAGTAAACATTCATTATTGTTATCAAAGTTCCTTGCTAANAGTATAAATAGCTGCTTGAAAAGCTCGTGGACCTGTTTACTTTCTCCTTCATTTGCACAGTCATTTTCATATCGCCAGTGAAGCAGGTCTTTTCCTGTAGCAGGGTCAATGATTTTTAGCTCATGAATATTGCCGTCAACAAAAGCATCCATAAGATAACCTTTTGACCCGTGCCTAGTTAACAACTTTCGATCCCTCAAGGTCATCTGTCCAGTTACAGAAAGGTCTGTTAATCACCTCACTTAACATTATCGCTAGTTCTTCCACCTCTGCGCAGGTCATTCTCAACGACACCTTACCAATCATAAGGTGTGTTTGATAACAACAACTACACTTCCACAATTGATTATTTGGAGAAACTGCTACGAGCTCTCCCACGCTAGTGTGCTTCATATTGTCTCCAATTATCTTGATAGTCTTCAGTGTATTTCATATTGATGTTAATACTAATCATTATCATTTACATTACAATCTTTATTTGTAAGTTTCGATAGCTATCAATTAAAAAGAGGTCAGATTTTTGAATATCCTATCAAGATCTGCTAAAAACAATGCTCACTATTAGAGCAATGGTTGTTATGAAACAGATCATAAAGATAACACCACCAATAATGAGATGAAGCGAATTTGCATTCCGAAAGTCATGTTGACGGTTTTTGTTTGAATTAACGCCGAATGCAGCAAACACAATTGTCCGTGACACATCAAAAAGCCGATGTTTTTTAGATGTTTTTTACNTTCATCAGTCAAGGCATATATGCCCTAGCTTTAGTTTTAATCCCCCTTGGGTGCTTATCCATATATCTAAAAGAGATTGAAGTTATATTGTCAAAAGGTCNCAAAACCGATAAGGATAACATTACCGTTATCCGGTATGCCTCCATAAAGCTGACTTCAAATTTTCATGCGTTTTGTACCAGGAATACATTCACTTGATTTAATGCTCCTTATCTGACGAGACATTTACAACGTAATTAATCAAACTTTGTTGTACGGCAAATGTTTAGTGACTAGAACCAAATTCGTCAGATTATTAAATATTGGTGGACAAAATATGACAGTAATTTCTTTGTATTCAAACTGATCGAGTTATAAAGCTTTCTCCAAAAGAAAAACATATTTCCACTCCACTGATGGCAGTAGTACTCGACTAAACTAGAGCTCATTCCAAGAAACCAATCTACCCAGGCAAAGTCGGCCACGACAGAATATTCATGAAAAACCCTTAGCCTTAGGTTATTATCGAAAACTTGGTCTGACGATTTGTCATCGATCGGAAATATCCATGATGTTGGGCATCTCTCTAATATCATTGTAAAAAGAATCTGACATGTCTCCAAGCGTTTCCAATATGGCGTCTGGTGATTTTGCCTTCCACCAACAAAACATCGCCATATCATTCTCACCATTGTTCCAATTCATTTGTAAACTGGCATTTTCATTTTTCATTCCAGCAGCNATTTCGTCTTGTGACATTTCACCGACTGCCGAGAAGTGTTTTTGCCTTAGTTCCTCCGATTTGAAAGTGTGAACAACCAGATAATCCNGCATGATTCAANCTCCANGTAACAAAAAATTACAAACTCATAATTAAACCTAAATTTTACATCATAAAAAACGATACTNCTAAATAGTACCAAGAACAATNAATCGATGAGNAAAAGATAGTAATGATNATTTATTTCATTACTGAGCTGAGCCTTTGACAATCAAAANATGCAATTACGTGCTTTCTTAAAAAGAAAAATAACGTAGATAAGAGGTGTCTCTAATATAGAGTATAAAGGATTTCTAATGCACTCATAAATTAAAGTCTTCTCACAGTATCGGTTTAATGTTGGAAATCCCGAGACCGAAACGGTTTGCATGGACCTCGTCAGCAANGTCAATANAAGCTCGGAACTAGATAAGTGAAGGTAGTCGCACAAAGAAANATAAACCACGAGAAATAATAAATATATCGAGATCGTTTCCTCAATCTTAAGCAAAGTTTTCCTAACTCAGGGTCGAGGGGACATGGCGAATAAAAGCTTACGTAATTAAAATATCCTGCAATTATTAACATTATGAAAGTTGACACTGATATATATATCTTAAACTTTGATAACGATANTAAAAGTGNNAAGTTAGTCACNAAGGTGGCAAAGGAAGCGCCCGCTCCCAAAGTAACGAATAACGCNGGTATCGCACAACAAATCAAGGTCGAAGAGGCTGCAAAGAGTGATAAAAAACTCAAGGATATATCGAATTTAAACATAATTATTGAATTTCCAAGACAGCCAATTTCGTGGCCGTCTGTCCACTTTCCAAAATTTTTCTGCTGATATATTCAAAATCTATCCTTGTGTCTTTCGAAAAAGCAATCAACACTTTCCCTCTACCTAAGTCAACATCGACCTTNAGNACCTTAGANTTCCTCTTAAATGTTTTTTCTATGCCTCTGGCGCAAAAATCACAGACCATACCGTTGACGCTTACAATCGCAACCTTCATATCAGAGAGCCCATTAATGAATTCATCGAACCTTATGGTGTCTACGTCAAATTCTTCTCCATTAATTAATTTTTCATGTATTTGGTTAAAGTGGTCTTGCTTTTCATCCACTTCGGCATAAAGTGCCATGATCGGGGCAACAACTGAAAGTCCTATTATAAGTAATTTGCGCACAAAGACTCCCTTAAAACCGATACATAAGATGTATATCCCATTCATTGTCTCTGCTGTATCCGGACTCAAACAACAAATCACCTTTGAAAAATTTTATTACGGGGTAAGCTGACCACTTTTTAGTGAGAGAATTTCTTCTTGTTTTGAGCATTACCCATGTGTGTAAATCGCCATACTCACCAAGATAGGGGGCAAAACCGACTTGATAATATTGATCGGTATCATTGAGATTGTTCGTCTCTAGCTCTTTATAATTAAAATCCACATACCACCTTCTTGTCTCCCAATCTCCGCGTAACCCAAAGAAACTATCATGAAATTTGTCAAATCTGATCCCAGATTGAAAATAAACATTAAGCTGAGAATTTTTGGTATTTGAACGTTTCAAAAGATACGTCAACCTCAAATAAGAAAGGTTTGTTTTATAGTGCTTGTTCTTTTGGTTTTCGACCCCGACGGAATATTTATATGAGGGGGAGTAGTGATAGTAAATAGATTCCTTCAATTGATTAGAGAATCCCATAATCGTTGACCCACCAGGATAAGAAATAGGTCTCGATTCTAGATTTACAGATTGAAAAAAAAACGCGAAGGCTAATATTCGTATACCCATAGGGGGTATAGTGTACAAGACTTTAAGTACTAAATCTAAAGTTCTTAATAACAGTCATGTTTCTCCTAGACTCAGGCACAAACAAAAGTTCTTGGTATTATGAGAGGTTGAAAATTGGCATATTTTACACTGCATGTCTTGACATTTTGAAATGTATGCCAATATTTCACTTAGAAGAAAATGGTCAAATCAGGCCTCCCACCAATCTATTGCTCCAGATAACTCGACACCCAATTTCCACTGTTATTTGAATTCAACATTTCAAAACCAGTCGATGACAATTAAAGCTCAACCCAATACCCAACTCAAACAGATTTGGTGGAGTAATAAAAGCCATGCAACTTCTGCTGATAAAGATGTCAACAAAATTCTGAGCTTAAATTTTGCTCGTTATCTCAAAACTGTTTATTTTTGTATCTACTCTTTGAGTAGTAATGGCTCTAACGAGGAATAATAATAAGCTTAAAAAGCCCAAACAAAAAAATTTTTACTATTAATTAATAAAAGTATGCCCTTTCCATTGCCTAATACGTATTAGTTTAAATTTTTGTAGAACCAAAACAATTTAGTGTGCAGATGGTATCCAGCTCACAAACTATCTGATGGAGGATTTCGTGAAACAAATCGTTGTAGTTTCCGGTAGCCATAGGCTAGGCTCCCAAAGCCTAAAAGTTTCAAAGGTCTTTAGGGCGTCATTAATGGAGAGTGGCTCCGTTAGTGATGTATCAATTCTTGACTTGGCATCAAAGCCGCTACCGCTTTGGGGCATGGATGAAGCTCAGGGGCAGATATCGCAAGTTGATTTAACAGAGTTAAAAACTAAAATTGCAGCCGCTTCCGGATTTGTAATTGTCTGCCCTGAATGGCATGGGATGGTTCCTGCTGCTTTGAAAAACTTCTTCCTTCACTTTAGTGGGGGTGAATTGGCTCATAAACCTGCGCTGCTAACATCAGTCTCATCCAGCANTGGTGGAGCCTATCCAATCAGTGAACTTCGGGCTAGCAGCTATAAAAACAGTCGTATCTGTTATTTACCCGAGCATTTGATAGTGCGAAATGTTGAGTCAGTTCTCAATGAAAACAGTGACTTAAACAACGGGAATCATAATTTATTAATGGAAAGATTGGTCTTTTGCGTTGACTTGCTTATTGAATACGTCGATGCATTCGAGCGAATCCGAAACTCAGAAATTGTTTCAACCAAACGTTTTAAAAATGGAATGTAATTATTGAGAAAAAATTTATCAGTAAGTTTCTAGGTATCCACAAAACCAAGGAATGGAGATGGATTGGTTTATTCTTATCCTTGTAGCGTTCTTAATAATTGCAAGGTTTCTGGGCTTTAATAAAAAAGATGACAGCGAAAACTACCTCATCAATAGACCATGGGTACAGTGTCATGAAATACCACCCAGAGACGCTCTCAATATTAGGGTTCTCAAAGTAATTACCGGTAATTCTTTGCTGGCTGAAATCCCAAAGGAATTTTTAGCAGAAAAAAAAGTATTAACCAAGGAGCCTTTTTTCAAATTAAGGTTGAATCATATCGAAACGCCAGAATACTCTCAAAGAGGTGGAAGGGCGGCGGTATTGGCTTTTGAGGGATTATTGACCGGTAAGGAGGTGAAGGCAGCATTCCAACAAAGCATAATTTACACCGAGGAATCGTTAGCAACTTTATATGCAGACGACCGAAACGTTAATTTGGAGTTGACAGTTAATGGATTAGCTTGGATAAACAAGAAGTACAATCAAAACCGAGCGCACTGGAAACTCTTGCAAAAAGCGCAAATAAAAGGTTTCGGTATCTGGTCACTAAACAGGAATATTGCTCCGTGGAAATATAGGAGATACAGGCTCTTTAAAAAGCAACGTTAGTACCGATTTCATTTTCTNTTTGCCATTAGAACCGCTGCAACGACTAGTAAAAAAAGTCCAAGAACCAGCATCGCTTCGGGATGATTGTTCACCACTTGCCACCANACTACGTCTTGATAATCGAAGTCTTTCATTAAATACTGTCCTCACGTGGTGTGGNTAAGCAATNNCNCAGCTTCCATACACTGTCGAAAGGTTCCGCTGACCGTAATGAATCGTATATTTTTTTCTGCGTCGTCAGCTGATAAAAAAGTATCCACTTNCAATNAACANCGCNTANATTGCACCCTTTACGGCGAAAAATATAAATAGCCCCACNCCGCCGCGTCTGACCGCATTCAAATACCTTGAATCTTTTATTGCTTTCATGAAAGCCTCTTTACTTAAGCNNNTTATNTATACGCTCACTTGTCCTGTAAAGATTTCCACAATTNTGTAGCGCNCAAAAAAAGCATAATGTATCGATTAATATGCTTGCAAAAAGATGGAGTGGATAGGTTCCCTGATTAAAGGCCATAAAATAATACGTTCAGCTAAACGAAGCGTAACCTATGACATGAAAGAGCTAATAAAAACACAAATTGAAAAGAATCGATTTTTGACATTCGTCGTCTTTTTAGTATGTGTGATACTCAGAAATACAATATTATCTTCTCAGGACAGTATAGGCTTAGAAACTGACATTACTCATTTTTTTGTATTTCTATGCTGCTTTNTNAGCTTCTTTTTAAGTTTATTTTTAATCAGGNTTCCCTTTCAAGTTGCCTCGAGTATTTTGACAATGCCATTGAATGAGTANAAGAATAGTCCCGCCAAATGGATTGTGTCAGGANTAATGGTCACCGTCGCAATTCTATACTTTTTCATGTGCTTATTATTTTTTGCTGACACCTTCTCAGCCGCGATCACTTCTCTTTCCTTGATCAATAATGGTTGGTAAGATCGGGCACCGTCATTAACAACTCCCAGAATAATTGAAAGGTTAGATTTGATCGACGCGACGTTGACCCGTTTTCTTTACATGAAAGACCTCCCTTAATTTTGGCTGTGCTTGAGGAGGTAATTCGTTGGCTTGAATGCGCGGCAATAAATTGACACAAGCCCGTTTCAAATATCCAACCACAATCATTATCAAATATCTCAAGCTCACGATTTAGCCAGCAAAATTAAAAGTCATGGTGTTCCTGATATAAGATTTCTGTGCCACTCATTCTTAACTATGTTTCTNCACTGACCGAATTATTATCACAGAGAAACAATAGGAAAGAAGGTACTAATCTTTTACAAAAAAAATCTGACGCCTCAATGCTTATGTATTAAAAGCTAAATTACTATCCTATTACCAGCGCTTGCAGCACACTGAGATGTATGTAAAAAATAGAGAAAAACGAGGATTGCTTAACTATATCGGTCTATAACTAGACGTTTGAAACTAATATCTTCGTGATAAATCAGAAACTCTCGACAATACCCGGAATGAGTTTCCTTGGTACACTTTTCATATAGACTTNGTAGTCAGGTAGCACACTCCGAAGAAAATTCTCCTCTACCTTAATGCGATATGAATAAGCAGCAAGAGCACATAAACCTCCGGCAAAAATGGATAAATAACTACCGAGCCATATCATTGATCCGATAATTAATACTAGTGACCCAGAATACATCGGATGTCTCACTNGTTTGTAGGGTCCAGTGGAGATAAGAGTATGACTCGCTCCCTCCTGAAATTGGACGGTAGGCGCAGCAAACTGGTTTTCTGCCAAAGTTCGGAAATTTAAAGTCATTCCAATCAGGATCATTAGAAGGCCTAGCAACTTCAACATCGCTCCCGGAGAAGCACTGCACTGAAATATCATTCTGTCTAAAGGNCCNATNAGAAAACAAAACANAATCGTGACCAGAAGTATTATTGTNGAGCTTGTGTCTGATTGAGGGTGATTTGTGCCTTTAAACTTTAGTCGATTAGAAAGTGCCGTNGGATTTTTCNTGNATAAATAGAAGCACCCAACGACGATCGAGGTGTNTACCAAGGCTAGCCAAANAAGTACATCTCTCACATAATGTTGATTTTCAATTTGAGACATTATTGTGTATATCATTACAACTCCCAGCAGAAGGAAAATTACAGAAATTCAGTTTAATATTCGTTTCTTCATCGTAAGAATTTAACGCTCTAAATTACGAAAAGTAGCATTGGTAAAACAACCGCCGCTGCAACAACAGCAGCAATAGCCCCAACNACCGCCGTTCCAGCTAACGCTCCGCCAAATACTTCTGCGTCTTTTTTCAACTTGTCATTGAGCTCCTTTTTTTTAATTTCGCTCGTAATTTCGACGTCTTTGATATCTGCAATATTTAACCTAATAGTTTCGCTTTTTGATGACTGACCTCTCAGTTTTTCTGTTTTTTGTTTGCCATATATTACCCTGTCTGAAATCTCGGAGATAACTACGTTGTGAGTAGTACCATCTGAAGTCGTAATGAGTGCTGAATCACCAATTGAGAGTCCCTCGNAGNAGCTNTGCACGTCTTCATTTTCAACACGATTTGTAGATGGCTTTGCCGCGGTCTCATTTGCTGGCGAGGTTGCGCAGGCACCTAGTAGTGATGTGCAGAATATAATTGCTACCAAAGCAGTTCCATTAGACTTTTTCATTTCGTTTCTCCCTGAAATCCGTTAATTTGATAGAGAAATAATATTAAAAAAGATACTAATTTTTTAGATAAAGAGAATAAGTATAATATTGTTATACTATAGGACGAGTAATATGTGAGACTGTTTTGCTTGTATTCTAATTTTTAAATAAACCGTACCAGTGATATTTTTTGACGAATTGATAATACACCAAGAACAATATTTGACCAGAAGTTAAANATATTACGAGGGAGAGAGAAATGATCACCGTAACTTCGGCAGATAAGAGACTTTTNGGAGAGCATTATAAAAGGCCCATCANAATTAAAATCCCTCGGGTAAACATCCATTGCTATANCCTAGATAATAAGAATAAAAAATTTGTCACAATTGTCTACATTGCTGTTCATATATNACGAGTGTAATCTTTTACATTTTATATTGAGAAAATATCAAAAAGAATATTTTTAGGCCTCTTCAATAACACAAGTATTTCTTTCAATGACAGCTTGTATTTCAGGACCCAAAACTTTTAGCACTGTCTGATAATCATCAGTTCTATAGTAATGTTTTGCTTTCTCCACGCTGCTAAACTCTGACNCTGGCCTAAACTCCATGGAGTGCTCTAAATGAGTAACTTTTTTCGGTCCTCAACTTACCAATTTGAAGTTGCTTTTCCTTTTGAGGTACGACGCTACCTCAAAATATATTTGGCGCGGTAAAAGTTGTTTACGTGCTGGACGTGCGTTATAGAGTATCCTTTTCTTATAGCCGCTTCTGACATAAAAATGAGAAATACACTAGTAGCATAATCAAGGAAATAATTAAATGTCTCAGCAAATGTGACTTTTTACGTTTTCCAATGCAAAAAATATGTATGAAAGTCTGACAGTTTCTTACCTATATGGGTGCTCATCTGCCTCATTTTTTTGTCACTGAGCAATTCATCTAGAGCATAACTTGTAAAGATACTTTAGACGCTATATGTTGNAACTGCACACTCTTATNGAGAGAAAACATTTACGAATATCAGAATAGAAGATCCATTTTTCTTAAAATTTAAGTAAAATAANGGAAACNTATCAGAACNGTTTTCTGACCCACAGAGGTTGTATATGGCGCTCAAACTTATCTACTTTAAAATGAGGGCTCTTGCAGAACCTCCTCAGATGCTAATGCACTACGCTGGAATCAAGTATGACTATCAGATGTCTTGGGAGTACTTCAAAAAAGACTGGGAACATGTAAAACCAACCTTACCATTCAAGCAACTGCCCCTGCTGGTTGTGGATGATACTCATCAGATCCCACAAAGCATTGCGATCATGGGGTACATTGAACAACTTGCTGGTCTGAATCATACCAACCCTATAACTGCCGCAAAAATGCATGCTGTTATGTTGGGTGCGCATGATTTGTTTTTACCCCTTAGTCCAATTTTAAATTTTGCAGTTGGAGAGGATTTCTCAAAAAAAAGAACNTCTTTACTACCCAACCTAATAAAGAAAATTGAAAATCTGGATCATGCTCTGACTTCAACGACCAATCCTTTCTTCTTTGATAGCGAGCCAAAAGCATGTGATTTTTTTGCTTATCATCACCTNGATCTCGCGCGAACACTTTATCAGGATATTTTTTTTAAGTTTCCGCGAATAACAGAGCTACTTCATGCAATCGAATCTATCGAGCCGGTAAGAAACTATCTTGAATCAAGACCGAAGCTTATCGATATAGGAGTGTCACCCAAACTAATAATTAATGGGACAGCACACCCCACAGGAACCAAGAATACCGACACCCAATTAAAAGATTTTTAAAAAATATTTGGAGCAATCTGTGCAGCAAATCCTAATTATTTCCGGCATCATCCTCATATTGGTTGGTCTTGTCTATCCACACATAAAAAAACTACCGTTTGGTCAACTGCCGGGGGATATCTTCATCCAGTCGGGAAATTCCTCATTTGCATTCCCTATTGTGACATGTATTTTAATAAGTATTATTCTATCTCTCGTGTTTAATTTTTTTAAATAGATATCGCCTAAATAGTGTGTAAGGTAGTAAAGACTAATCCTATTTACATGGGCTTACAGAATAAAATTATGAACAAACACGTGTGTCTATCATTGGTCTCAAGCTCGTGGGTGTTATGTTGTGGGTTACTCTTAGGATGAATATTCATTGCGTGAAATATCGCTGTCTTGAACATTTGAAGCTGCCCAAGCAGTCTATTCAACATCTCTATAATCTTCATCTTCTTGCAATCTTTCCCTCCTTTTATCATTTAAGTGGATAATTGCGAAAACACACCCAAATGCACAGAGGCTCACTATCCACAAGTATCCCGAGTAAAATCCAATTATTCCCAAAATTAGAAAAGCAAAAATAATTTTCATCACACCTTCTCACGTAAAAAAAATAGTCTGGCGAAATAAATTGTCTTATTGATCTCTTATAACCTAATTTATTACCTACAAAGGTGATTCGAAGTAACGTATCAACACAGATGGCACCCCAAAAATCATAGACACCGAAAACNACCCCTTNAATATTCTAATTATAGCACGGTAGTCTGAAGTAACAGCACCNTCTTTTTAAATGAAATTTCCTACATTCCCCTTACTGTTATCATGATCACCACAGCAAAGACCGCGCATTTCTCAATAAAAGGCGGGTTATTTAAGGGTGNCTCATGGGCTTATTGCTTTTTTAAAAAAGCATCTTAAACTTACGTTCTTCTCCAACTAATAAATATCATTCTCCTTGTTTATGCGCTTAAAAGTCCTGAATATATTGCAAACGTTTGCAACTCGCCTGCACCCAGAACACTATTTTAAACGGAGAAAANCAATAACATGATCAGACCTTCGACAACGGTCATTCAGTTGACCCTGAAAAANGTTTATCTTGTTCCCATGCGGGTCTGATTCGATCTGTTTAAAGAATGATGTCTAATAAAAAATTCTATACTGTCAGACAACAATCGAAAAAACTAATGCTACGTTCAAATCAAAGTTCTTATACATTCTTAAAAAGGGTTCTGCTCTTCTCCCTTTTGGCCTCAACCCACTGGCCAGCTGCGGGAGAAATACTAGTTGACGGTGTACTAAATGAGCAAGAATGGAATGGCGCCCGANAGTTTGAGCAGTTTGTNACAATTTCGCCACTGACCCTTGACGCTGCCGAATATAAAACTATCGCTCTCGTTGTCACAAATGAAAAAGGTATCTACGTTGGTTTTAAAAANTACCAACCAAAACTATCAGACCGAACAGAGAGAATNTATGCACGTGATATGAAATCGATTTATNACTCCACCGACTCAAATCAGGTNTACATAGGCTTTGATGNGGGCTCCAATGTGGGNTACAGCTTTATTGTGAGCTCTGCNAACGGGCAAAGGGACGGGATATTGAGTCCTGGCAAGTTTTCTTCCTCGTGGGATGGTATTTGGACATCAGCAACTAGTGCTGACGACCAATATTGGTATACCGAAATGCATATTCCTTGGTCAATAGCTCCAATGTCCAAAAAAAGTGGAAAGAAAAATATTACATTTATGTTCGCAAGATTAGTCCACAGCAAGGGTTTGCGATTCGCTTTTCCTAGCACACATTACAGTAAACCCTCGTTCATCGAAGACTGGGTACCCATTGAGGTAATACCAAAACAAAAAGAATTTTTTAATTTTTCACCATACTTTGCGTTAAAACATAAAATTTTTTCTAGAGATACCACAACCCCAGAAAATGANACCTCANTGGGTGCTGATTTTACNTGGACCCCAATTTTAGGTACTCAGGTAATAGGTGCATTGAAACCGGACTTTGGTCAGGTTGAGAGCGACGATTTAGTAATTAATTTCTCAGCACTGGAGACATTCGTTGGAGAGAAGAGGTTGTTCTTTACCAACAACCAAACCATATTTACCAACTCAATACCAACCAGAGGATGGACACGAGAGTCGATTTTACANACNCGACGACTGGGTGCCGGTCAAGACGAAAATGGTTATNCAATACATATCAAATATGCCTTAAAGGCAATACATCAGTCAGATCAAATGGGACTGGGTATTTTTGCTGTGCAAGAAGAAAGTGACGGGGAAATTTTCGGTAATCGATTTTTCTCAACGAGCATTAAGAATACTTTAGGACGGCTTTCATTCGGTCATCAACTCACATATGCAGACATGCGCGACGANTATCGCACTGCGCGAGTTGACAACTATGACTTCGAATTAAGAGCCAGTAAGACTACCCGACTTCGTGGCGCNTTGATGCGAAGTGACTTAAGAAGCCAAGATCCAAAAATGACCGCTCGAATTACCGATTACGCGGGTTGGCTCGACTTGATTTATGCTCCCGACAAGAATTGGGAATATGAAATCACCGCGGTACATTATGGAAAAAATTTCAATATGAATGATATGGGTTTTATGCTTCGTAATAATTACGTTAGCATTTTTGGGTCAACTAGTTACGAGGAAACTCGTTTTGGGGAGAAAACCAAACTTTCATCAACAGAAACCCGCTTTTCATTTGCGTATGAGGAAAATTTAAGTGGCCAAAAACTTCTACAAAGGTTTTACTTAAAAAAATCATGGAATTTTCTATCTACAAGAAGAATCTCTTCAAAAATTTGGGCTAACTCTGCAAGTTGGAACGACTTAGAGACCCGCGGNAACGACATTTTCAAACAGCCTGAGAATATAGGAGGCGGTCTATCTTTTAGCGGTTTAAAAGGAGGGTCAATATTTCATGATGGAGGCTTGTCCATATCACATGACAAGATAGATGGTCTCACAAAATCGGTTTCATATGATCCCAAAATATTCCTATCTGAAACCATGCAGTTGACAGTAGGGTTAACATGCGAGTTCACTGACAGTGAATTGATTTGGGATTCGGGAAACCAAATATTGAGCACCTTCGAAACCTCCAAATATATCACCAACATCAGGTTTGATTGGTATCCCACTGAAAATCAAGAGTTAAGGTTTAAATTACAATGGACCAGCATCTCTGCAAATGCACTCGAAAGTTTTGATATAAATTCAATTGGAGATCTTTTTGTTTCCCCCCATAGCCCGACAGACTTTAGTAAGAGCAACAGCGGCATCCAATTAAGATATAAATACAATATCGCCCCACTATCTGAAATTTTTGTCGTTTTCAGTAGAGGTGCTAATTATACGAGCTCATTTGCAGACGAAAGTTTGGGAAGACTCTTAAACCGAGGATTTGTTGACCGAGAGAATGAGGGNGTACAGATAAAATTACGGTACAGATTNTGACCGGTAAANCTAAGACTATAAACGGCTATTTAATAGAGTAAAAGCGAACACTTNAGTCGCCAAATTATAGTTATACCTGCGGAAATAAGGACGTTGAGTTAACACAAATCCTATTCCAGAAATGCCTCCACGCCTATTTTAAGATGTATATCAATCTTAAACCCATATTCTTTGACATAGTCTATCCCAAAATCGTCACGCATAAACTTNGCAGAGGCGTCTGCTCCGAAAACCTCTCTTTTTTTCCTGTGATGAATCATTCACTTGAACTAGTTTATTTGCAGCATCAACCGACTTGGTGATGCCTCGCAAAGTAAGCTCACTGTTCACTTCAGTCGGCTTACCCTCGACAAATCTGACTAACTAACGAGCATAAGAGGATGGGGAAAATTTTTATACGTCNTACATTTCNCCGTTACGCACATGTTCGTTTAATCTCTCGTGTCCAAAATCTACAGCCACAATGCCTGTCAAGGCGGTCTTGTCAAGCACGATATGGCCTAAAGATGAATTTATTTTGCCTCGCCACTCCGAGAGTCCACTCAAGTAATNTGGCTCAAAAGATGGACATGTGTGACTGGATTCAATTACATACTTNANCGGATCTGAANAGNCNNAAGAGATCACGAAATGGCAAGGAGCTAAAGGCACCCCAAAAAAAATTGTATTTATTTTTCACGCTTCTCCCTTTTGAAAACTGAAACAACTNTNTCGACGGCCCAAATTTAATCATTTAAAAACAATTTAACCTTCTCCGGCCGACACGCGAACCGCATAAGGNTTTACTAAAAAATACACTGCACATATTTGGTTGTGAAAAAAGCCAAGAAAANCTCCCACCGAAAGGAATTTCTGTTTCGATNACTTACAAAACTTTTGAATATTTNATATGCACCCAATGANNNAATTTAGAGGCCCATGGCATAGCGCATAACGCTTNGATTNACANAGGGATTTTTTGCACCCGTCAATANNNCATTTCGAACCCATTTCAATGGCACAACATCGTTACTAAAGCCATAATAGAAACCGTCCACTGCCCGCAACATCAACTCGTTAACCCACCTTCGGTGTCTCTGATACTCCAGCAAAACTCGATAAGAGGACCAATCAGTTCCCTGTTGCAGGGCCTTGTTGATAGTTTGGCTTAGACACTGAGTATCTTGAAATCCCAAATTTACACCTTGACCGGCAAGAGGATTGATTGTGTGGGCAGCATCTCCAATGAGTGCAAGTCGACTCTGCACATAATTTTTTGCATGGTGCTTAAATAAATCAAAACTACCTCTCGAGTGCACTTTGATAAGTCCTAGCTCACCCGGAAATTTCTCTTGAAATTTTTCGCCCAATTTAGTGAGATCAAGTTTTATTAAACTGTCTATTATGTCCCGCTGATCATACCAAACCAGTGACGCATGATGACCGGGTAAAGGTAAAAATGCCTGTGGGCCGGAGCTGGTAAAGCGCTGCCAAGTTATCTCTTGCTGAGGATAATCAGTAATAACTGACGCTACCAAACACGATTGATTATATGTATCCATTTGTATCGTAATCCCAAAGGAATCTCTCACTTCCGAATTTGCTCCATCAGCACCAATAAGTAGTCGGCAATTTAAAACCCTTTGATCTTGGAGTGTTACCGACATGCCTGATCCATTTCTATCGAATGCGACGCAACTTGCCGGACTCAAGATGTCAACTTCTTCCATTTTGTCAATACACTCCAGGAGGGCAAGCTGGATAATTCGGTTTTCAACAATGTACCCCAAGCACGGTTCGCCGATACTGGCTGCCTCAAATGTAACATCCCCGAATCCCCTCATTTCCCACACGCGCACTTGACGATATGGGCAAAAACGCATATTTTCTATGTACTCCCAAGCACCGATGTTTTCCAGCATTTTAACCGACTGAGGGCTTAAAGCAGATACCCTTAGATCAAAATTCTGAGTGGGATGAAAAGGCTCGGGGATTTGTTTTTCAATGATGGCGGTCTTTAATCCAAGTCCACCAAGCTGGCCAGCCATAGCAAGCCCAGTCATACCGCCACCAATGATAACCGCATCAAAATCCAATCTATACATCTAATACCTTCTTTGTGGTTTACTCGGGAAAACAACTAATCTCACGGTATATTCTCTACCACAGATTATACGCTTGCATCAACGGCTCGGTGAATACTAATCATATATAGCCGGACAGAATCAGCGTCTATTTTTAAATTTTAAGAATCAATAGCAACATTTACCGTTGATTATCAAAAAAATCGAGACACCCTCGATTATCAATAAGTTGCACAATGAACTGCTAGCACCGCATACGGCGGAATTGGACTAAGTAAAAAACATTTACTTTCCAACCATATCAGGGCCGGAAAAAATTCAGAGCTTCGCAACTTGTAAACCTGATGTATTATTATAAGTTGACATCCTCATGGTTCCACTTATTATCATCGTCCTAAAGATTAATCCTCAATTTATCATCCATGACATACTTTTAGGACAAAGACAAATATGAATTTAGTGCATCGGTCAGAAACTTTAAGAGTTAACAAAAAACTTTTATCTCGATATATCTTCGGGCTTTGGTTACTTTTAAGTTCATCAGCCATCTTTGCGGAAACCACGCAAAATAGAATAATCGAAGAAGTTTATGTGACAGGAACTCATATCAAGGGTTTAAAGCGAAATGAGACAATTCCTTTAACTATCCTACAGCAAGATTATATTGCCGGCCTCGCCGCCACCTCAGTTTCTGACGTGATTAATAACCTAACAGTAAGCTCTGGTGCAGAAAATAGATCTGATTCTCTTACACAAGGTTTCTCGCAAGGTACGGAAAATATTAACTTACGGGGCCTCGGACTTAGTTCAACACTTGTTCTGTTTAATGGGAGACGTCAAACAGTTTCTGGCGCACTCGCTAATGATGGGAGTGTATTCGTGGATACTAGTAGCATTCCAATAAATGCTGTTGAGCGCGTTGAAGTCTTGAAAGAAGGAGCAGCGTCTACTTATGGATCAGATGCGATTGCAGGGGTTGTTAACATCATCCTACGCACTAACTTTGATGGCTTTGAGGTTACTAGCGGTTACCAACGCGTACAAAATGGTGATCAAAGCGATAAAAACATAGGCATCCTTTGGGGAAATCAATTCGGTGACACGTCAGTTACTCTAGGCACCCACTATCTCCATAGATCGGCATTACGAGGCCCATCAAGGCCCACATTAATCGACAACGCTATCAGTGGACTTGGCAGCACATTTATTGCGAGTTCAAATGCTTCTGTATCATCTGGTCCTTACGCTGGGGATTATGCGTCGGGAGACTACATACCTAATGCGCAGTGTGAGGAGTACACCGAAGCTATCTTGAGTTCGTCTACTTGCCGTTTTTTTTATGGTCCAAGATTTAACTTAGTTGCGGCA
>PBJN01000049.1 GCA_002720735.1 Porticoccaceae bacterium | reverse complement strand
TCAGTGGAAAGCTTTTTGTAAGTTATTGGATCTTGGCGATATTGCAGACGAGCCCTTATACCAAAGCAGTATTAGACGTTTAAATGCAATTGATATTTTAGAGCCACTGATCTTGGAGAGCTTAGCAAAGCACAATGCAGAGGATATATTCCAAAAAGGACAGGCGATGCGTATTCCCCTGGCCAGAGTTCCGACAATGGATGAATTATTTTCTGTCGATCAATTCGAGTTTAGGCAAGCTTTTTGCGATATATCAGATGGAACTGAGACTTTTAGGGTACCCTCGACGCCTTTTCGCTTGTTTGATACGCCACCTAAATTGGGTGGGCAAGTGATTATGCTGGGTGGAAGTGATGATATGTGGAATAGTCCGTCCGATGGAAATGGGGAGGTCAAGGATTCATCTGAGCGCAATGAAGATAAAATACTATATTGTGATGAGATATCAAAAACACCTCTTGAGGATATTATAATCATTGACCTATCCATGGGTTGGGCAGGCCCAGTAGCGACAAAAAACGCAGCGGATCTTGGAGCCACAGTCATAAAAGTTGAGGGGTGCATCAGATTTGACTGGTTCCGTAGTTGGGAAGCCACGCAAGAATGGATTGATAATAATGGAGCAGAAAAAGCTTTGAATTTCGTCCACTTTAACCGAAACAAATTAGGCGTTACCATCGAGTATGAAAAGAAGGCTGGTTACGAACTTCTGGTGCGTCTCTTGAAAGAGGCAGACGCCGTGCTCGAAAACTATTCGGGAGGAGTGATGTCTAAGTTAAATCTTGGATATCAGCAGTTAGTGGAAATTAACCCCAAGCTTGTAGTTGTATCCCTACCCGCATTCGGGAGCACAGGACCTTGGGCTAAATTCCGAGCTTATGGTTCGACTGCGGAACAGGCTACAGGATTACCGCACCTGCTCGGAGACGAGCATCAATCTCCTGCAATGCAGCATGTCGCCTTTGGGGATGCAATTGCCGCCGTAAATGGCACCGCAGCTCTGTTGACAGCTCTTTACCACAAATTTCACACCGGTAAGGGTCAGTTCGTTGACTTGAGTCACGCAGAGTGTATTTTGCCACATGCACTTCATGGCATTCTCCACTACAGCGTGGACGGTATTGTTCTCAAACGATCGGGGAATATTCATCCAGATTATTTGGTCTTTGGTGTTTTTCCTTGTAAGGGTGACGAAAGTTGGATACTTATTCAAATTGTTAACGATGTTGAAGAGAGTGTCGTTAACAATGTTCCTCCCCTAAGGAAGCTTTATGATAAGTATTCAGCTGAATTATTTTCGGGGTTGCACAATGAAATCAATGCCTGTGTCGGGGAGTGGACAAAGTGCAAAGATGCTAAATTACTGATGAATGAGCTCCAGGATTTGGGCGTCACTGCTGCCGTTTTGAACGACGGCGATGGATTGTTGAATGACCCGCATTTAGTAGCCAGAGGTTATATGCAGCTCCTGGAGAGACCTTTTGTTGGGACACAAATTCATCCCAGCCCTCCATGGCGTGTGGGCGAATCGCCAATACCAGTTCGTCACTCTGCGCCCACGATGGGTCAACACAACGATTTCGTTTTTAAAGAGATGCTTGGTCTTTCCACAGCAGATTTATCGTCTTTAGAGCGAGGTGGGATTATTGGCACCAAGCCGCGGTTGGCTTAGTCTTTATAAGAGGAAATTTTATGCGTTTTCGTGGGATCTTAATTGCTAATCGTGGAGAGGTTGCTATTCGAATCTCGAGGGCTTGTGCCGATTTAGGAGTGCCTTCTGTGGCAATTTTCTCAGAGGATGATAAAAATAGTTTGCATGTCAAGATGGCAGATGATGCAGTTGCGATCTCAGGGGTGGGAGCATCGTCATATCTTGACATTGATGCTTTGTTGCAAGTTGCAAAGGATACTGGATGTGATGCTATACATCCAGGATATGGATTTTTATCTGAGCGGGCAGATTTCGCGGAACAGTGTAATGCCAAAGGTATCACGTTCATTGGGCCTGAAAGCCATCATTTGCGACTTTTTGGGGACAAGGCGGCCGCTCGCTCTGCCGCACATTATGCTGGCGTTCCGGTTTCAAAGGGAACTTTCGGAGCGGTATGTCTTGAGCAAGCGGAAGAATTTTTCGATTCTGCCAATGGATCGGTGATTATAAAAGCGCTTTCGGGCGGTGGAGGTCGAGGAACGCGTTTGGTGAGTCACAAAGAGGATCTGAAAGAAGCATTCAGAGCTTGTCAGTCGGAGGCTAGAAAGGCGTTTGGTATTTCAGATGTTTATTTGGAAAAGTTTGTGGAGCATGCCAGACATATTGAAGTTCAGATTATTGGTGATAAGTATGGCAATGTGGTGCATCTAGGTGATCGAGAGTGCTCGGTTCAACGCAGAAATCAAAAACTCGTGGAGATCGCTCCTGCGCCTCATCTACCAGATCAACTCAGAGATGAAATTCTTGAATCAGCCTTAAAGTTTGCCCGAAGCCAAAAATACTCAAGTCTTGGGACATTCGAGTATCTTTTAGATCTGGACAGTGAAGAGAATCATTTTGTGTTTATTGAAGCAAATGCGCGTCTTCAAGTCGAACACACTGTTACCGAAGAGGTTACCGGTGTTGATTTAGTCGTAAGCCAGATTGAGGTGGCTTCCGGAAGATCCCTCAGCGATCTTAATATTATTGAGGATAAATATGCCCCTCGGGGATTTTCCTTGCAAGCGAGGGTAAATATGGAGCGTATACTTTCAAATGGGTCGATTGCACCCTCATCGGGTGTCATTAAAACTTATGAGCCACCCAGTGGCCCAGGAATACGGACAGATGGATTTGGTTATGCAGGTTACACTACTAATACAAATTATGACTCGCTAATCGCAAAGGTTATTGTTCATTCAANTACTACCAAACTAGAGGAATTGGCAAAAAAGGCAGTGAGGGCGCTTTCAGAGTTTCGATTTGCGGGTGTGAAAAATAATATTCCGCTTCTTAAGAATATAATATCTCATCAGGATTTTATGCATGGTGGTATCCACACGCGGTGGATCGAAGAAAAAAGCAATGAACTTGCCAAGGAATGGGATGGAAAACTAAGATTTATCAATGCTGAAGAAACTTTTGAAGAAACTGATTCGCCAGTGATGATGGCTACAACTTCTGATCCCTTGGCATTATTTCGTTATGACAAAAAAATGGCCGTCGGCAAAGCCAAAACGGATCAAAAGGAGGTATTTGCTGAGGCCGATGTGCCAAACGATATGATACCTATTTCCGCGCCAATGCANGGGACAATTGTTTCTNTAAATGTCCAAGTAAANCAAGAAATTTGCGCAGGACAGGTGCTTGCCGTGATGGAAGCAATGAAGATGGAGCATGAGCTTGTTTCTGACAGTGATGGGATCATCTATGAGGTAAGAGCAAGTGTAGGTCAAATTATTGGTGAGGGATCTCCAATAATTCTTTTGGAGAAGTCGGAAGTTTCAATCGATAAAGAATCAGTTGTGGAGGAACTTGATCTTAATATTGTTAGGCAAGATCTGCAGGAAAACTTTGACTTGCATGCCTATACTCTTGATGAGCACCGGCATTCTGCAGTCGAAAAAAGGCGTAGTCGCGGTGGGAGGATGCCTCGAGAAAATATTGCTCATCTTTTAGATGAGGGTTCATTCAAAGAATATTGGCCNCTNGTAGTCGCGCGTCAGCACCAAAGACATGATATGGAGACATTGCGAACACGNACTCCAGCTGATGGGGTAGTCGTGGGTACAGGAACGATAAATGCCGATGACTTTGGTGATGAGGCGTCAGCAGCGATAATTGTTCATTATGACTACACTGTGCTCGCTGGAACGCAAGGGGGGAGAGGGCATTACAAACAAGATCGTATTTTTGAGCTNGCACTCCGGTTTAGTTTGCCTGTAGTCTTATTTTCGGAGGGCGGCGGCGGCCGGCCTGGTGAGGATAATATTGGCCCATGGGTTGCTTATGACACGCCAACGTTCACACAATTTTCAAAACTCTCCGGTGCTGTTCCTTTGGTTGGTATAAATCACGGGCGTTGTTTTGCTGGTAATACCGTTTTACTTGCTTGCTGTGATGTGATTATTGCAACAAAAAATTCNACGATTGGAATGGGTGGACCTGCAATGATNGAGGGCGGTGGGTTGGGCGTTTACACTCCTGAAGAAGTAGGTCCGATGTCCTTTCAAGTGCCTAACGGTGTGGTTGATATTCTCGTTGAGGATGAAAAAGAGGCTGTTGAAAAAGCACAACGATACCTATCCTATTTCCAAGGAAACAAATCTGATTGGACATCGCATGAACAGCTTAAATTGAGACATATTATCCCTGAAAATCGATTACGATTGTATGACATGCGTAAAGTTATTGAAGTATTGGCTGATGAGCACTCTGTCCTAGAGATCAGAGAAAAGTTTGGCATTGGGATAATAACAGCCCTTGTTAGGATCGAGGGCAGACCANTAGGGGTAATTGCCAATAATCCACATCATCTTTCAGGTGCCATCGACTCTGATGGTGCTGATAAAGGCGCTCGGTTCTTAAAGCTTTGTGATGCATTTGATCTTCCGGTACTGAGTCTTATGGATTGTCCTGGCTTAATGGTTGGACCGGAGGTAGAGGCAACTGGCCTCGTCAGGCATGCTGCGCGATTATTTAATGTTGGTGCAAATTTAACGGTGCCGCTGTTTGGTGTAGTTGTGCGCAAAGCCTATGGTTTAGGCATCCAGGCGATGCATGGTGGGGGCTCTATGGTCGGCTTTTTCTCTGTTGCTTGGCCTACTGCAGAGTTTGCAGCAATGAATATAGANGGAGCAGTAAAGCTTGGTTATAGATCAGAATTGGCGGCAATAGAAGATACCGAAGAAAGGTTAAGAACTTTTGATGAATGGGTTGCAAGGGAATATCAAGCTGCAAAGGCAGTAACATCGGCTGTTGGGGGCGGTGTGGACGACGTTATTGATCCAGCAGAGACTCGGGGATGGATTGTAGCGGGTTTAAAACGGATTCCGGTGGTGCATAAGAGGACATCAAGGAAATATCCTCATATGGACCCATGGTGATTAGGGTTGAAATCATTAATTAGAAGAAGCAATCAGCTGAAAATCTTTCTATCTTAAATCGAGGGAACTCAGCATGATTATTTACTCTTATATTAGTAATATGGAAATACTTTGAAATTGCCGTTAATTTTGGAATAGTTCAGATGTTAAAGGGGAGCTGTAACTAGTTATTTTTTGCTCGAGATCAAAGTCATTGGTGGGACTCTCAATGCAAGCATTCACTAGGTTTTTCTTCTTATTTTTGCGCTGTTACAGATAAGTATTGATATTTCTCTGCTAAAGTTAATCAAATTAGCCAGGACCTTGGTGGCTAGTTTTTCTCACTTAGTCGTTCTATTATTTTTTATCTGTATAAACTGGGTCTAATGAGTAATTGAATGACAATAAAAGAAAAGGATTTTGACAGACGTCGATTGCTTCCCTCAGTCGATAAGGTGCTTAGACATTCCGGTTTGTTAATCCAGAAATGGGGGCGTATTAGGGTCACTGATTGTCTTAGGAGTGAATTAATCCGAATAAGAGCCTTGCCTATTAATGACTTTAGGCAGGAGGTTACACTCGACGAAATAATTAAGATTGTGGAAAATCGTTTGCTTATGTCGGATGAATCGAGTTTTCGCCGTATTATTAATCTATCGGGGATCGTCCTGCATACAAATTTGGGCCGNGCTTTACTGCCAAAAAAAGCGATCGAGGCAGTTGTTAGCGTTGCCTCGTGCCCAACCAATCTTGAATATGATTTGAAATCGGGGGGGAGAGGAGAGCGGGATCATCATGTAGAGCAGTTAATTTGTGAGTTAACTGGAGTGGAGGCTGCAACGGTCGTAAATAATAATGCTGCTGCTTTACTCTTAGTTTTGAATACCTTGGCAGATCAGANGGAGGTGCCCGTTTCTCGGGGAGAATTAGTAGAAATAGGGGGAGCCTTTCGAATNCCGGATATAATGATACGCTCTGGATGTAAGTTGGTAGAAATTGGCACTACCAATAGGACTCATCTCCGTGACTATGAGTGTGCGATAAATCATCGAACTGCACTTCTTTTAAAGGTTCACACATGCAATTTCCGTGTGGAGGGTTTTACTGCGGCTGTGGAGGAAAATAAGTTATCGGTTTTAGCGAAACAAAATGGAATCCCATTAGTTGTNGATCTTGGGAGCGGAAATCTGATTGATATGGACAAACTTGGTCTGCCGAGGGAGCCAATCGTTTCAAAAGCTGTAACTGATGGTGCTGATATCATCACTTTTAGCGGCGATAAACTTCTTGGTGGNCCTCAGTGCGGCATTATCTCTGGTCGAAGGGATTTGATTAATCGTATTCGAAAGAATCCTCTTAAACGAGCACTAAGACCTGACAAGATGATCTATGCTGCTCTCGCAGAAGTGTTGAAACTATACCGAAACCCCTGTGAACTCGAGAAAGAGCTGCCTACCATACGTTTTCTCAAGCGGAGCGTGGTGGAGATCGAGGCTCAAGCGAAAAGATTGGTACCGCAACTCTGTGCTGTTTTGCCAAACGATTATTCTGTGAGCGCTGATATCTGCAATAGTCAAATCGGGAGTGGTGCGCTGCCCGTTGAAAATATTCCCAGTTATGGGTTGATTATCTCTGCCGTGAATGATGCGCGGTTAATACAGTTACTAAATGCCTTTCGCAAATTGCCTTGTCCGGTGGTAGGTCGTTTGAGCAAGGGGAAATTAATTTTAGACATCAGATGTATGGAGTTGGAGACACAGTTTTTGACCCAGTTAAGTGAATTGGCGGATCTCCTCAAGTGATCGTGGCAATTGCAGGACATGTCGATCATGGAAAAACAATGCTGGTTAAACAGTTGACCGGAGTNGATACCGACAGATTAGAGGAAGAAAAGCGTCGAGGGTTGTCGATATCGCTCGGGTTTGCATACCGAGAACTGTGTGCAGACGTGAGTGTTGGGTTCGTTGATGTGCCAGGTCATAAAAGCTTTATAAATACGATGATTGCCGGAGTCAGTAGTATTGATCTAGCACTAATCGTGATAGCAGTAGATGACGGACCTATGCCCCAAACTATTGAGCACTTNGATATTCTCAAGCTGCTTGGTGTGAAGGATTTTGTAATTGTGCTTACCAAGATTGACAAAGCGGATGATTTTCATCAACGGGACGTCTTGCGCCTGGTTAAATCAANCATACCAAATTTCGCAGATTTATTCNTGATAAATAGTTTAAAACCGAATTCCGGTTTAAATCTATGGAAATATTTAAGTGCTAAGGCAAAAACACTACCCGACAAATCAAAGCAAGGGCACTTTCGTTTGTCGATTGATCGCTCATTTTTGATTAAAGGAATTGGTCTTATTGTCACTGGCACGGTAACTTCTGGTATTGTCACTGTCGGTGAGGAGTTGCGGATTTTGCCTGGTAGCCACCGAGTCAGAGTCAAGCAAATTCATGCATTTGACAAAAAAGTCAATNGCGCTCACGTNGGTCAACGCTGCGCTTTGAATATTTCGGGAATAAAAAAATCTCAGATTACTCGCGGGGACTGGCTTGTAAGCAAATTATTTGCAAAAGGTACTCCTCGATTCGATGCCCGATTTACACTATTGTCTTCGGCACCCTTNTCTTTGAAGCATCGCACTCACATAAAACTATACATTGGTGCGAAACAACAACGTGCTCTGTTGATCTTTCACGATAGGGAAAAGCATGGGCTTAAGTTGTCTCCAGGAAGCACTGCGCTTGTTGAAATTATTACTCAATCGGATCTGGCATGTTGCAGGGGAGATAAATTNATTGTCCGAGATGACAGTGAGTCGTTTACTTTGGGAGGTGGCGTTGTGCTGGATCCGGCGGTTGATTCGACAAAAAACTTAACCGAATCTCATCGAGCTTTTTTGTCTGAAAAAGATGATCACTCTCCTGAGACATTGTTCTCAGTTTTGATTTTAAATTATAAGCAAGTCGTTTCTGTCAAATGGTTTAAAAATATGTTTAATTTACAGACTGAGGAGTTCGAGAGANTTTTGCATTCGTTTTCGAAAAAAAAGCGCCTTTTCCGATTCAGCTGGATTGATGAGGAATATATAGTTCTAAAAAGGCAATGGGAATGTTTTGAGAAATTTATTCAAGATTCGCTCTATCTTTGGCATAANAACAATCACGTAGGTCCTGGAATAAAGGAGTGTGACCTTCGAAGTCAATTTCAAGACAGATTTGATAACNCTTTGTTTGAGTCAGTCGTATCGCAGCTTGTAAAAACAAACCTTATTGAACGATCTGATGGATATATGAATCTACAATCATTTCGTTTTAAGTTAGACATATCGCGAAATAGCAACTGGTCATTAATCGAGAACGCGTTGTCTGTGTCTTCCTCGCAGATTGTGGCGTTTCATGATTTATGTTTAGAAATTAACATTGCTAATGATACTATTTCGGATGTCCTCGGAAAGGCGGTAAAGGAGAAAAGGGTCTACCAACTAGGAGGACAGCGTTATATTCTGAGAGAAAGGCTACGCGCACTGATGGCANCGACTCGAGATTTCGCAGAGCGAGAGCCTACCTTTTCGATTACGCAAATAAAAGAGCAATTAGGCTTGGGACGAAACTCATGTATCGACTTGATGGAGTATTTTGATTCGATTGGCTTCACTCGGCGGTCTAAAGATCGCCGTTCTGTTTTAAGACCAAAATATGTGGATAGATTATNGTAGNATTCTTATTTAGATATCGGAAGAGCAACGTTCCCGGTGGAGCGCCTGGTCTTCAAAACCAGTGAGGCGTTTTACTGCGCCTGGTGGGTTCGACTCCTACCTCTTCCGCCATTATTTTCACATAAAACATTGATATACATAGAAAAATTAAGTATTTGCTGGTAAAATTCCCGAAATAGTTCCCGTTTTCGTAAAGATGTGGACATCTATGGAAGCCAACAATNTCTATAAAGCAGCACAATTAATGTCCGCTGGTTTTACCACAAGAGACGTTGCTGGTCGGTTTAAGGTTANAGAGAGAACCATACGTCGCTGGAAGAANAATCCCGAATTTAATGCTGAGATGACTCGGATAAACAATAATCGGTCGGTGTTAATCAGTAAGCTTCTTGATCAGCTTTCAATTGCTAGCTTGAATTGGGCACTTAATTACATTAACGACACCGGTGGTAACGCAAACGTGAAGGTCAAAATCTTTTCAAAGCTTAATTCTTTGTCTTCTTCTTGCTATGAAGAGTCCAACGACACCGAAGATGATATCGTTTTGTTTCAAACTGTAATTTCAGAGCTTGATAAGTTGGCTGATCTCAAAAGATTAAGCGGTTTTGACGGCTGACGGCATTTTACTGCAGCAAAATTCATTACGTCTAGTCGTAGACGCGACAGACGTTTGGAAAGGGGGTTAATACGATGCTTTGATGAACGAGTGTACGGCCGGTAAAAATACATGTCCTTTGTTATTGATTTAGCTTTAGCATACATNTATGCGCNAAAGTAAATTACCCAGACTCAAAATATGGTTATTTTGCAAAGTTNAGATCGATATATGNGANCGGAATGTTGANTGAAACTCAGGCAGCTCNATTTGGNGATNGAGTTCCTGAGGAATTATACGATCTTCAAAATGATCCAAATGAGACCATAAATTTGGCTTNANATGGAAATTACCGCGATGATTTACTAATTATGCGTAATGCACAAGATAGTTGGATAGAGGATACCGGTGGCATGGGGCCTCAAAAAGAATCTTGAAATCGTTGCTTGCGGTCGTACGAAGAACGCCAACTCATTGATTAAAAAGTGCTGAATTTAAAAATATTCAAGACTAGATTTATAGCGACTACTTAATTATCGCGTTATAGACGATCCTCGCAATGTCCTCTGGAAATTCCTTTGTAGGTTGCTGCACCATTATCACGACATTTATGCCATTATCAGGGTCCGTCCACGACATGGTTCCCGCTGCACCAGCCCAACCGAAGGAGCCTTTGCCTCGCTGCAGAGAGGCTTTCTCTGGATCAAGCGTGACAGACACAGTATAACCAAAACCCTCCGAGCCTTTTATGACCTTTTCGGTTTGTGAAAATAAATCGCCCGACTGATTTGTTGACATTAATTTAACAGAGGCTTCTGATAATATCCGGTTACCTAAAAATTCACCCTTGTTAAGTAACATATTTTCAAAATGCAAATAATCTCTCGCAGTACTAATCAAGCCAACTGAGCCTGAGAAAAATTTTGTTTCCCTGGCTGGTTTACTACCATCTTTACCTCCACCGCTTATACTCACAATTCGATCGAATTTTTCACTGGGCACATTCCAGTATGTATCTCTCATATCTAGTGGATCAAAAATCTTGGTTTGAACGAACTCATCAAAAGATTCCCCAGATGTGATTTCAATTATGTGAGCAACAACGTCTAATCCCATAAAGCCACTGTAAGCAAATCGTGATCCTGGTTGAAAGTCGAGCGGTCCCACTGAGATCAAGTCTGTCAATGATCCTATTGTTAAATTAAATAGAAATGCATTTTCTTCCTGTTTACCACCACCTTTACCAGAGGACAGTTTTGCATTCCAGGGAGCGCTTGCTTGGCCCAGTCCATTTGTTCCGAGTCCTGCGGTGTGGGTCAGCAAATGATGTATGGTCAACGGTTTATCAGCCTTGACTAACCGATGCTCAGGGATGTATCCAATGTAGTATCCATCATGGAACCAAGACCAAATTCTCCAGTAAAGATTTGTGAAAAAACCAGTTTCTCTACCGATCTCCGCATAGACCCCCAGCGGGGATATATCTTTGTCTTTGGGATCATGTAGCACAGCAACTTCGATATCTTTAAATTTTGGCAGATATTTGCTGACCTCATCCTCGGGTTTAAATAAACCTTTTTCTATTGCAATCATCGCTGCGACACCAAGGACAGGTTTAGTCGATGACCACATTTGAAACATGGAGTCTTTTACCATCGGTATTTTGTTAGGTACATCGGCTAACCCATGAGCAGAAAAATACACGGGTTTGTTTTTACGACTTACTGCAATTACTGCACCTTGGATTTTTCCGTCATCAATATACCTATTTACCGCAGTATCCAGCTCAGCACTCATTGATTCTTTCAATCCTGATGTCTGTGCATCTGTCAGAGAAAGGTTTTCAATATTTAAAGGGAAGGACGACAAATTAAAGCTCCAAAAAAAAAGTATAAAGGAAAGGGTAGAGATTTTTTTCATTTAACACACCAACTACAATTTGCAAAAAGGAGAGAACGTGGCTGCCGCGTTTGCAGCGATGCCTGATGTTTTTCTGCTGCAGTGAATAGATCATCAGCGCAAGACTCATTGCCTGAGTCTCTTCATTTATTTGATTCATGTAGCGATATCCGGTTACTGCCATCAGTGATCCCGCACCATCACTTGTCCTCTTACAAGCTTTGGCATCCCAATAACTTAGGTCATATTTAGAAAGTTCTTCTGAATGCTTCTGTTTTTTATCCATCTTTTTTTCTATAACTATCTTCGCTATCATCGATCATCATTCGTTTCCAAAGATATTCAGTTTCTGATTACTTTTCCAGTGTAGACAACGGAATTATCGCAAGAAAAAATTTCATCTGCTTTTTTCTGATTTTCAGTGTTACGTGTACTGGAAAAATGGTCGTCCACATTTGCACCCCACTCCTCCATGTTTTCGTGTATGTAGGCTAGTGCAAAATCGTATTCTTTCAGATCGGCGGGGACTCCCTGGCGTGGTATTATGATTCTAGATGACATTTTTCTGCCCGCCACGTTGGCCTTATCCACTATCTTTTTTTGCGCAAAATATGCGTCCCTAATAGTCGCTTCTTTGTTAAATTTGCAAAACCAATATCCAACTACAAATTCGTTTGGATCAAGATCCGATACTGATAAATTTCCCATCGAGTATTGCCGAGCTAACATATTAATTGAACATTTTTTCGCCGGCCAATATTGCCTTTGGTTGGTTGCGTTGAAAGCGCTTAGACCTCTAGCAAGTTCGTAGTTGGAAGGGGTGTGTCCTACCCACATCAAATCGATTCCAGAGGAGGGCGATCGGAATAGGGGTTTTAACAAGACTGCACCATATTCATCGAGGTCAGTGCTATCCATCCAAGCATTCCACCTCGTGATCCATTTGCTCATTTGCCTCTCAGTTTTTCCCTCATCGTATTCGCAGGCATAGTACTCTGCGTAAATTACGGGTGGTAAGTCCTCACTGAAAGCGTGTTGTGCAAGGCTGAGAAAAATTATTACCATCATGATGTATTTCATAGTGCGCTCCTTTTGATTTTTTTTTAATCCAAAATAGTAGATGATGTTATTTTCTTTTATACTTACAATCCAGATTTAAATAGGTATGGTGATCCTATCTGTCCTCCCTAAATGATTTGACGGCTCGAGACAATATAATCTGCTTGAGAATCAGTCGAAGCATTAGCTGTTTTCGCGAGCTAGTTCGTTAGTCTTATCGGCAATATATTTGGCATAGTAAGATCTCTTGCTTTTCTCTATGTAAACAGGCACGACTCTATTGGTTGCAGCGCCGCCCAAATTGCATTTTAATTTCATCCAAGCGTGGCGATCAGTTTTAAAAACAGTGAATGAATAAAGCCCTTTGGTCTCAAATTTTTTCTCGATACCTACACTCTGAGCCATAATGCGAGTTCCGCTAAAGTAGTCATCTGGAAGGGGAGCTACCCCAGCAGGAAAAACGATTCCTTTGTAACAATCGTGCATATTTGAATCTCTCGAACTGGTCAAACAACGTAAATGATCGAAGTTTATAATTCAATAATTGATTTCCCCTAACAAGCCTCACAACAGAACATCGCGGGCCATCAGCATGGGCCTCTGTTTGGCTGTCTACATAATTGGCTTAGCCTACCCAGTCACGGTCTTTGACATTCCAGTTGCGCGCTAGGTAAATAAACGGCGTGTCGATGAGCGCAATCAGCACTTTAAAAAAGTACTTTGACAGCGCCAACGCCATCGCCACCTCAAGGTCGACCACGCCCCACCACACAACCAACCCGTAAATAACCGTGTCGAGCGCCTGAGAGATCAGCGTCGACAGGTTGTTGCGCAGCCACAGGTGTTGCCCTTGAGTGCGCTCTTTAATGTAGTGAAAAACATATACATCAACGCGTTGACTGATCAAATACGCCAGCAGAGAGCCCAAAATAAAACGCGGGCTGTAATTAAACAGCGTTGCCGTTGCCGCGTGTATGCTCTGCGCAAAACTCGCCGTGCTGGGAACCGTCGACGGCAGATAAAGCAAGCTAACGCTGGTCATCAGCAGAATGATCACGCTCACACAAAACCCGATCATCACCGCCCGAGTTGCCTCGCGCTTGCCGTAGCGTTCGCTGAGTAAATCGGTCGCAAAGTAAATGCTAGAGTACAGAATCACACCCATGCTGGTTTGCATACCAAATATTTCGGTCAACTTGGGGCCTTGAACATTGGCCAGCAGTAAGCTGACAACGATGGTCGCGTAAAGCCCCTGCTTGCCGAACAAATAGTAAAGCAGTAACGCGCTGCCTAGATCGAGAACGATAGTAGCAAGCCATAAAACCGCCTGGTGCGATTCAAAAAACTGAACGCTAAAATGAATATCCATAGTCGGGGTAAAAACCACAGTTAATTAATGGTTGATTAATAGTTAACTAGTAATTGATTAATCGCTCATTCATGCTCTATCGATAGTTTATCAACAGTTACGTGATAGTAGCGCCTGTGGTTAACACTGCAAACTATTGACGCAACCTATTCCCCATTTGATCATTCAGTTGAGTATTCATTTGTGCAGCCGCTCGTGCTTACTCAGTGACAATGGCCCGTGTTATATCTCGGGTGAGCTCGCTGATTATCTTGAAGAAAATGGCATGAATCATACGCGCGGCTGTCCTTAACACCCACAAACGCAAGGAAAGATCGAGCGTTGGCATCGTTCGATGAAAAATCAAATCTTGCTCAATCAAAATCTTATCACGAGTCGATAGATAACCTAACACCGGCTGACGTGTATTATGGAAGAGGAGAGGCTATATTAACTCTACGGAAACGGATTAAACTCAACACCATCGCCTTACGGCGGAAAAACCATTATGATCAACCACGGTCAACCACCCTGATGAACTAAACTATCTCTTTAACTAGGCCGCGAACGGTCCAACTATCTTTGACGACATACAGGATGTGGGAATCTCATGAAAGTCAAAATAATACAAATTTTTATATGTTATTTCGCAGGTATAAGTCATTTATCAATATCACACGAGTTGTCAGAAAGTCCTGTATATATCAAACCACTAATAGAAAAAATTTCGCCTGCACCTTGGACATCACTGAAAGCAGAAGATGAAGACTCAAAATTCCAGTTTGCTATTATTTCAGATCGGACTGGCAGAGAGCGAACGGAGATATTTGGGCCAGCGATGGAGAAAGTTGCACTAATGCAGCCAGCATTTGTATTGAGCGTCGGTGACCTCATAGAAGGCTATACAGACAATAAAGAAACAGTTATGAGAGAATGGGATGAGCTCGACAATTTCGTGGAAAAACTCGATGCCCCGTTTTTCTATACGCCAGGTAATCATGATTATTCAAATCAATCCATGGCAGATGTATGGCGAGAGCGTTATGGCGCAAATTACTATAGCCTTCTTTACAAAGATGTTTTATTCGTAGTGCTTAACTCTGGTCTTTTTGATAGAAGTGGAATTGATGGACACGGTCAGCGCCGAGGCAATTGGAATGAAGAGCAGTCAGAGCAACTAAAATGGCTGGAGAGCACCCTTACAGAATACAATGATGTTCGTTGGACATTTTTAATAATGCATAGGCCATACTGGCGTTTTGACTGGAAGCGAACCATAATTCCGCAGG
>PBJN01000048.1 GCA_002720735.1 Porticoccaceae bacterium | reverse complement strand
CCATTGTGCAATATTCCCCACTGCTGCCTCCCGTAGGAGTCTGGGCCGTGTCTCAGTCCCAGTGTGGCTGATCATCCTCTCAGACCAGCTACAGATCGTTGCCTTGGTAGGCCATTACCCCACCAACAAGCTAATCTGACTTGGGCTCATCCAATAGCGCAAGGTCCGAAGATCCCCTGCTTTCTCTCATAAGACGTATGCGGTATTAGCGTGCGTTTCCACACGTTATCCCCCTCTACTGGGTAGATTCCCAAGCATTACTCACCCGTCCGCCGCTCTAATAACACCGAAATGCTTTCGCGCTCGACTTGCATGTGTTAGGCCTGCCGCCAGCGTTCAATCTGAGCCATGATCAAACTCTTCAGTTTAATCTTTAACCTCACATTTGAGTGAGGGAATGGTTACGCGAAACCTTGCTTTACCATTCAAATCTCAGTATCACAAAACTGAACTACCTTTTCGTAATGAATCGATGAGTCACTTGCTTGCGAAAATTTAATGTCTCATTTTCGAGGGCAAGTGCCCACACGCATTGTTTGATTGTATTTTTAAAGATCACAAGCTTATGACAAGCTAGGCGCGATATTCTATATGTGAAGAAACCTTTGTCAACCTTTGAAACACAAAAACACAGATAACGTGTTTATTTTAGCAACAATTTGTTCTACATCGCACTTGGACACATTAATAACTGAATGTGTCCAACTTTTGNAGAGTATAACCACTGAATCTTTAAGTTTCAAATTTGCTCCCACAAGGTATTTCTTATCACTTTGCGAGACGGTTTCCCTCCTTTGTATGAAAACCCTGATAATAAATTACATTTCAAAACATATAAAAGTTGGTCAAACCAAAACGCTAATCACTATAGTTGAAGAGGAGATCTTTCTGCCGAAAATAATACTTGAGCAGAACTCATCCTGAGCATTAATTACAAAACAAATGAAATTTTTTCTTGCCTAAACGAAGTAAAAAATATCGTCCAAAATATGCCCTCTCTACTGAAAACGTCTCTGCACCTAGCATATTATCTTTTGGTGATTTAACTTCACCATTTACGGAGAGCGAGCCTCTGGTAAGAGCGTCTTTTACTTCCTTACCGGATTTAACCACACCGACCTTTACCAGCAATTTTGTGAGTGGCAAATCACAATAATCGATCGGAACATTAGTAGCCACACCATCTTCCTCCAACTGCAAGAAATCATGCTCACTCAAATCTGATACATCTCCGCTGAAGAGACATCCAGTGATGCGCTTGGCCATAGATAATCCATCTTCGCCATGGACAAGACGCGTAACTTCGCTCGCCAATAAGCTCTGTGCCGATGGTTTACCGTCAAACAAAGTGTCAGATGCTTCTATCTCCGTAATTTTTTCGAGAGGAAGAAAAGTGAACAATTTGAGGAAACGGTAAACGTCTGAATCAGAAACACCAAGCCAATATTGATAAAAACTGTAAGGAGAAGTTTTACTTGGATCTAACCAAATTGTTCCTTGCTCAGTTTTTCCAAATTTAGTCCCATCCGTTTTTGTTATCAGCGGCAAAGTTAAACCGAAACATCGCGCATCAGATTGTCTTCGACTCAAGTCAATACCACTTACAATGTTACCCCATTGATCACTACCACCGATTTGAACAGTACATGCATACCTTCGATATAACTCAGCAAAATCTAATCCTTGAAGTAAAGCATAGGAAAATTCAGTGAAAGAAATTCCTGACCCTTCTCTTGCAAGACGTTTTTTTACCGACTCACGAGACAACATTGTGTTCACAGAAAAATGTTTACCGACCTCACGTAGAAACTTGATCACAGAAAGATCAGAGGTCCAAGCGAGATTGTCCACAATGATTGCACAGTTCTCATTTGCAGTGTCGAAATTTAAAAATTTACTAAGCTGTTTCTTCAGCTTTTTAACCCAAGCAGCTACCAGATCAGGGCTATTCAGCTGACGCTCTTCGGATTTGAAGCTTGGATCACCAATCAAACCTGTACAGCCGCCAATGAGAATTATCGGGCGGTGACCCGCGAGTTGAAAACGTTTCAACATCAAAAGGGGTATCAAGCTGCCAGTATGTAAACTATCTGCCGTAGGATCAAAACCACAATAAATGACTCTGCGAGCGTTTAAGTGAATTTCAAGCTCTTCATTCGCGGTTTTTTGCTCGATCAAACCACGTTCATTAAGGTGGTCCAAAAATTCTTTGCCTGTCATCGTCATCTATATTCATCATTTTTAACTAAACAGCGAAAAGTATAACCTAAACATGAGGTCCACAAATATACCACTTTTACTAATGCCATTTGTGAGCGAAACATTCCTTAAAAGAATCATTTGAAATATCTTGCAAGAGGTTGGCATACATAGATTTATTCAGATAGAATCGCCCGTGAAATGATGACTTCCAGTGAAACATGGCTTATATCAGTAAATTTAAATTTTCATCCGAAACTTTACAACGTCTGCTATTGGTTGCCCGCAGTTTTCCCCAACCACACCTGGTTGCCGCCAGCCTCATTGTACTGTGGACATTGGTGCTGACATTCCTATCAGCGGAAAAAAAAATTGACAAACGTCAAATAGTTGAGTCGATCGAATTGCAGTTTGCGCCATTAGTTGTCCCTGATCCTCAGGTGACAAGGAACCAACGACCGATGTTAATCAATTCTCCAATTAGGTGGTACTCAACCAATGTCAGGGAAGGTGATAATTTATCCACTTTGTTTAATCGTGAGGGTATCCCAACTAGCGAAATATACAACCTGACTGCGTCTCCCGGGGGAGACATCTTAGGGAACCTTTATCCAGGAGAAAAATTTCGGATCGGTGTAAACAATAAAAATCAAATTATTGAGCTCGAATATATAAAGTCACCTCTAATGCGATACATCTTTGCTTATCGCGACGGGAGTTACCAAACCGAAAAACGAGAACGTAAGGCTGAGGTGCTTCTCGGATTTCGAAAAGGCATAATTATCGATTCTCTTTATAACTCCGCAAAGAGGGCTCAATTACCCGATAATATTATTATGGAGATGGCCAACATTTTTGGCTGGGATATCGACTTCGTTTTTGACATTCGTGAGGGCGATAAATTCTCACTGCTTTTTGAGGAACGTTACTTAGATGGGGAGAAGCTTGATGCTGGTGACATCATAGCAGCCTCTTTCACTAACCGAGGCAAAACCTTTCGAGCAATCCGTTACCAGCACAGCGATGGATCAACATTATACTACTCTCCAGAGGGACTAAGCATGCGAAAAACATTTTTGCGCACCCCCTTGGACATCTTTAGAATTACTTCCGGATTTAATTTAAGAAGAAAACACCCAATTCATAAAAAAATAAAGGCACATCGAGGTGTTGACTATGCCGCACCTCGAGGGACGCCAGTTTATGCTGTCGGTAAAGGCAAAGTCTCCGCATCAGGTTATAGTAAGGCAAACGGTAATTATGTGTTTTTGCAACATGGTCAAACGTATATGACAAAATATTTACATCTGCATGAGAGGAAAGTTAAAACGGGACAAACAGTTTCTCAGCGCATGCTCATTGGAACTGTAGGCTCGACTGGCTACTCAACTGGTCCACATCTTCACTATGAGTTTTTGGTGAATGGCGTACATAAAAATCCTCGAACAGTCGAATTACCAAAAGCAGATCCTATCAATGCAGCGGAGCGAGAGAGGTTTGAATTAACAACAAAACCGCTTCTTGTGCGATTAGCTATTTACGAACAAGCATCACAATACTCTGTGACAGACCCTTTAGACGTATCTGATGCTAATTAATCGGATCTATCTATGAATCAATCTAATTATTTCATTGGGCTAATGTCTGGCACAAGCATGGACAGCATCGATGCTGTAGCAATGAATTTCGAAAGAGAGAGCACGCAGTGCTTAGGTAGTCATCAACATGAAATACCAAAAAGCATAAAAAAAAAGCTAGCCAAATTATGTCAATCAAATGAACCAAGCATTGCACTCCTTGGTTCGACCGACATTCAAATGGGTGTCCTGTTTGCGGAAGCCGCTAAGTCACTAATGTCAGCGCTAGGGTTAAATTCTAAAAATATAATAGCGATCGGTAGTCATGGCCAAACCATAAGACACTCTCCGCCCAGAGGATCGAGTGTACCCTTCTCCATTCAGATTGGTGATCCGAACATTATTGCCGCTCACACGAGGTGTCCCGTTGTCGCGGACTTCCGGAGGGCAGATATGGCTCTAGGGGGACAAGGGGCGCCCCTCACTCCAGCCTTCCATGAAAGTTTTTTTTCACACCCCTCACTAACGAGAGTCATCCTAAATATTGGCGGTATTGCTAATATTACCGTACTCTCACCGGAGAGATCATGTGTAGGATTTGATACTGGACCCGGAAATGTCCTNCTCGACGGTTGGTGTCTGCGTCACAGAGGGGATCCATTTGATGAGGGNGGACTTTGGGGCNCCGAAGGAACAATTTGTGAAATNTTATTACGTCAACTAAAAAACCACCCTTACTTTATTAAAAGTCCTCCAAAAAGCACAGGCCGAGAGGCATTCAATTTAAATTGGCTCGATCAACAATTACGAATCAATCGAANCCAGATCGTGTTATCGCCTCAAGATGTGCAAGCTACATTGTGCAAGTTTACCGCCGATTCGATATCAGACTGCATAAANAACTTGAAATTACCGGTAGATGAAATATATATCTGCGGTGGAGGCGCGCGCAACCAAGCGCTCATAAAAACACTTAAAACAAATTTTGGCAATGTGCAACTCTCCACCACCGAAAATTTGGGCATTCATCCTGACGACGTTGAAGCAGCTGCATTTGCTTGGCTTGCAATGCGCCGAATAAATTCGTTATCTGGAAATTTACCCAGCGTCACTGGAGCAAGCGGACCAACAGTTTTGGGTGGTTTCTATCTTCCCCAATTACGCGAGTAAAAGTTTTCTGACTGTCTAATAAAACAGGATTAGTTACAAAACTGTTATATCGAAAAAGAAGAACCACATCCACAAGTTGTTTGAGCGTTAGGATTTGCCACCATGAACCTTGAGCCCATCAGACCTTGCTCATAATCAACCGTCGATCCAACCAAGTATGGTAAACTCATTGAGTCGATCAAGACGTCAACACCATCACGACTGATGAGCGTGTCATCTTCCACAACCGTCCCTTCAAAGGCAAACCCATATTGTAAGCCAGAGCATCCTCCTCCAGTGACGAATATTCGCAATTTCAAACTATCGTCGCACTCTTCAAGTTTTAAAGACTTCAACTTTTCAACAGCATTTGGAGCAATATCAAGCAGGCTTGGCGTAAAAATTGTTGCTTCCGACATTTAAAAGTTACATCCTCCTGTAACAAACGAACTTTAAAAAATTATGTATTTATTTTCTAACCATCGGCTACGCTGTTATCTTTTGGGAAGGCACTTACATTATTGATCGGCTGCTCCAAGACAAAATTTCCCATCACCTCTGCTCCCTTCTCAACCTCAATCAAAGAATAGTGAATGTTTCCTTCTATCACCGCCTTAGATGCCAACTTTACCAAATTACTTGCATGTATATTTCCTCGGACATGTCCGTTGACAATTACATCTCCTACCCAAATCTCACCCTCTAATAATCCACCATTTAAAACGCGCACGCGAGCGCCTTTTTCCTCAGAGCGAATATTGCCAATAACAGTGCCCTCTATTTCAAGACATCCCGAAAAGTGAAGATCTCCCTCCACTCGCGCTCCGAGCGCAATCAGCGTTGTTGCGCCTTGCGGTACTGCGCTTTCTTTGTTGCCGAACATAATTTAATCCTCATATTTCCAATCATACTCTTGCCGTAGTATAGACTTGTTATCCCAAGTATACCTCAAGCTGATGGTAACATTATCAGGGTTAAAGCCTTCCGGCAATTCCATTACACCTTGCTGGATCGAAAAATACTTAAATTCAATTTTAATAGGCCATTTTTCAACCTGCTGATCTAGATCGGAAAGTTTATGAGTTCTCGCACTCTCACCTTGTTTACCACCCACATTAACATCGGCGAATAAACTTAGTCGCTTTATTTCGTCTTGTTTTTGACGCACCACCCAACGGTATTTAATTCTATCGTCATCTAAAAGAGTAAGACTAAAATCGCTTATAGACACTCCGCTTGGGCTATCATTATCCTGTAATAAATCTCGATATAATTTCAGATCTTCATTTCGCGAATATATTTGTCGTTGCAAAATCACCATTTGCTGACGAGCACTTTCCAAAGCCACATTGTCAACGTCAGAGCTTAATTTCATGAGGCTCAGTTGTTCCTCGTATTTAACTAATTCAGCTTGCAACATTCTCAACCGTTTATCTGAGTCCAGTTTCTGCGTCATGATCTGAGCGGCCTCATAACCTCCCAAGTAACGCCCTACTAAGAAAGAAAACATTATCGAAAAAAAAACTAGTAGACCAAAAAAAATCTTACGCTTTGGTCTGTAGGTGACCACGATTGATTTGTGTTCTTGCATTACGGGACCGATGCTGTGCTCTTCAAACCACAGGTTTCTGGAAATTTAAACATCAAATTCATGCATTGAATTGCTTGCCCTGACGCACCTTTAACTAAGTTATCTATNACCACAAGGATAACCGCTTTTCTTCCTCCGAATGGTCTATGGAGGCCAATTTGACAGTGGTTTGATCCCCTCACGTTTCGGGTCTGCGGATGCTCTCCGAACGGTAGTATCGATACGAAAGGTTTGTCTTCAAAAACACTCTTATAAAGATTAAATATATCCAGGTCTAAATCTGTCAGATTTACAAAAATTGTCGCATGAATACCACGATTTATGGGTAGCAAGTGAGGAACAAAAGTTACTCCGATTGAGTCTCCTGAGATATCTTTTAAAGCTTGGACCACTTCGGGAAGGTGCCTGTGTCCATCGGCCCCATAAGCCCTATAATTGTCTCCTACTTCCGAATAAATATTAGCAAGCTTTGCTATACGGCCTGCGCCACTAACACCGGAAGAAGCATTCACAATAATATCGCTTGTATCCAAAAATTGAGAGCGAAGTAAGGGTAAAAGGCCTAATTGAATACTAGTGGGATAGCAACCGGGACAAGCAATTAAATCAGCCTCCCGGATCCGCTCACCATTGATTTCGGGCAATCCGTATACAGCGAGAGGTATAAGATCCGGCGCACTATGCTCAAATCCATACCAGCTTTTCCAAACGTCAACATTTCGAATGCGGAAGTCTGCAGAGAGATCGATAACCTTAACACCCAAATTCAATAAATCCGGAGCAACTGTCTGCGACACTCCGTGAGGGGTCGTGAAAAAAACAACATCGCATTGTCGTAGTTGATTTATATCAAGAGCCGAGTAACAAATATCTCCTGTCCCAGATAAATTTGGATAAACCTTATCTATTCTTACATCTACATAACTCCGTGACGTAGCGGATACTATGTTTACATGAGGATGAGCTAATAACCATCTTATTAGCTCGGCTCCTGTGTACCCTGACCCACCAACGATACCTACATTAATCAAACTAAATCTCCTCTTTAAATATTAAAATTCGATTNCTGACGTTATGATATCTTATCAGTAGCCTTGTTATTTTTTGAAGTTGCCAAAAGAGGCATCATTAACAAGTTTTTTACATGAGAGAGCTATTAAAATGTACGAGTGGGNCAAAGCTTTTCACATAATCTCGATGACCACATGGTTCGCAGCACTCTTTTANCTTCCTCGATTATTTGTTTATCACGCGATAGCGCAAGATAGGNCAAGTATCGAACGCTTCAAAATAATGCAATCAAAACTCTATCATGGCATAGCNAATCCATCCATGTTAGCAACAATGTTGTTTGGTTTATGGTTATTTTTATTGTCCCCAACGTATTACTTGGCTCAAGTTTGGTTTCAAATTAAACTGTTAATGGTTGCTTTAACGGTAATTTACCATTTTGTATGCTTGAGATATATGCTTGTTTTTAGCGCAGATGCTAACCTCAAGTCTCATTTATACTTTAGAATATTCAACGAGATTCCAGCTCTTTTTCTTGTCTCGATAGTGATCTTGGCAGTAGTACGGCCATTTCAATAGTGTAGAACCCATCATCCAATCATTTTAGTCAAACGAATACAATAATCCTTTCATGATCAAAATCTAAGGTCCAACTCACAACGTACACCGGTGTAATGATAAATGGAGCTCTTCTTTGATTGACTCAATCTAAAAAATCTGTAACAAACTTAATTATGANTAATAANACAANCCGATCANNNANACTCTTTGAAAACGCAAAAAAACGTATTCCNGGTGGCGTAAACTCACCGGTAAGAGCATTCAAGGCGGTTGGTGGAACTCCNGTTTTCTTTAAAAGCGCGAAAGGCGCNTATATGTTTGATGAAGANGGAAGACGCTTTNTCGATTTNGTNCTCTCTTGGGGCCCTATGCTACTTGGTCATGGCCATCCTGTTGTGATTGACGCGGTCAAGAAACAGCTTGATCGAGCGACCACATTCGGTGCCCCCACTGCATTGGAGGTAAACTTAGCAGATTACATTTGTAGCCTTCTACCCGGCATAGATATGATAAGAATGGTAAATTCTGGCACAGAAGCAACCATGAGTGCTGTCCGTTTAGCTAGAGGGTTTACCGGTCGTGATAAAATAATTAAGTTTGAAGGTTGTTATCATGGACATTCGGATTCTTTGCTTGTAAAGGCAGGATCAGGTGCATTAACACTAGGTGTCCCTAGCTCCCCTGGTGTTCCAGAGTGTTTAGCTAACCAAACCATTACACTCAACTATAACGACATTAATCAAGTTCAACAAGTAATGGAGCAAATTGGTTCGGAAGTTGCGGCTATTATCGTTGAACCCGTGGTAGGTAATATGAATTGCGTACCGCCAATCTCAGGTTTCCTGAATGCANTACGAGAATGCTGCACCTCCACAGGTGCGCTTCTGATATTTGATGAGGTAATGACCGGTTTCCGAATAAATCCGATTGGCGCCATCGGAGAGTACGGCATTCAACCAGATATTATTTGTCTTGGCAAAGTAATAGGGGGTGGATTACCCGTGGGAGCGTTTGGGGGTAGCAGAAGGGTAATGGAACAAATCGCTCCCAGTGGTCCAATCTATCAAGCTGGCACACTAGCTGGAAATCCAATAGCTATGGCATCCGGATTAGCGACCCTTAAGCTGATATCGGAACCGAATTTCTTCACCCCAGTGTCCGATCTGACTACTAAACTTGTCGATGGAATCGTTGATCGAGCTCGCGATGCTAACATTCCAATGACTAGTAATCATGTTGGAACCATGTGGGGTATCTTTTTTTCGCACGAAAAAAAGATAACTAACTACAAGCACGTGATAANCTGTGATACTCATCGCTTCGCAAATTTTTTTCACGGCATGCTCTCNGAGGGTGTTTATCTTGCACCNGCATCTTTTGAAGCCGGATTTATGTCTTCTGCTCACAGCGAGCAAGATATAGAATATACCTTGGATGCTGCGGAGAGAGTATTCAGCAAACTTTGAGTGACAAAGTTAAAACAACTATGTCCACCAAAGAATTAAAAAGATGCCTGTATGGTTGTTGAGCCGTTAAAACCCTTCATTGAACCGAGACATTGGAGAAATAGAGGACCCAAAAATTGATAAGACAAGCATTTCATCGCGGCCACTTCCCATATTCAAGGATGAGAAGATTACGCTCTTCTTCCTTAATTCGACACCTAGCCGCAGAAACCAACATTAATGTACGTAATCTCATTCTGCCGCTTTTTGTAGTTGAGGGATTTAATCAACGTCAAGCCGTAGAATCTATGCCCGGGGTAAAGCGACTATCAATCGATTATTTAATAGATGAGGTGATAGAAGCGGAATCTCTAGGTATATCAGCAGTTGTCTTATTTCCCATGATTGAAAAATCACGAAAAACCCTCACTGCAGAGGAATCATATAATGAAAATGGTCTCATTCAGACCGCAATACGCAAACTAAAATCTGCTGCACCGAAAATCGCAATCATAGCNGATGTTGCTTTGGACCCATACACTATCCACGGCCATGACGGTATCATAGATGACACGGGCAAATACGTTCTAAACGATATCACAAACGAAATTTTAGTAAAACAAGCNCTCTCACTTGCTCACGCNGGAGCAGATATTGTTGCTCCATCAGATATGATGGACGGCCGAATTGGAATCATTCGAGAAAGCTTAGAGGAAGTAGGATTGGTGAATACCATTATTATGGCCTATGCAGCCAAATACGCCTCCGCTTACTATGGTCCATTCAGAGATGCTATTGGCTCCGCCGCAAGCCAAAGCGGAATTGATAAGAGTAGCTATCAAATGGATTCAAGGAATGTTAAGGAAGCTCTTCATGAATGCGCTTTGGATTTATCAGAGGGCGCCGATATGCTGCTCATAAAACCGGGAATGCCATACCTTGATGTTTTAAAGAGTGTTGTCGATGAATTTGCAGTCCCCACTTTTGCCTTTCAAGTCAGTGGTGAATACGCGATGCATTTTGCAGCCTTCGACAACAATTGGTTGTCAAAAGAACAAATAATCTTAGAATCGTTAATTGCGTTCAAGCGTGCTGGAGCAACTGGAATACTGACCTATTTTGCGAAAGAAGCCGCACATTTACTATCGAAATCTACATAAACTAATTTAAATAAAAATCGTTCAACCTCAGTTCAACACAAGCACCAACACCATGAACCAACATCTTGCTATACAACAATATGTGAACAAAACGATACGCCAAAACTTCTCATGAGGCTATCTTAATGGACAACTGCGTCCAACTCTTGCTAAACAAACTGCCCTTTTTGAAAGGTGCGATAATGATAGTGGCAGATGAAAATTGGCAAAATGTAGATTGGCATTCCATCAAGATTCCTGAACAGAGAAATATGCGAGTTTTTAGTAACCGATTCGACATAGTGGGAAATGTAAATAACTCGGGAATTGAATGTATCTTTTGCGACTTTGATTTCTCACAAATACCAGAAAATAGCCTAGACCACATAATTTTTCGCGTTTCAAAAGAAAAAGCAATAACANAACATACGATTAATAACGCACCACGATTACTTAAGANAGGAGCTTCCTTACTNATTGCCGGACAAAAAAAAGATGGTATAAAAACCTACATTAAGCTCTCTCAAAAACTTCTCGCTGATACTTCGAAAATACAAAAATTTGGCATTGATTACATTGCATCAATCGCATGCAGGAGTATTGTCAGGAACGAAGCTCAAGAANATGAGTACAATGAGATGAGGAAAATAGTTCACACAGACGACAGTCAATTTTTTAGCAAACCCGGGATTTTNGGTTGGCGCAAAATTGATCAAGGGAGTAAATTTTTATGTGAGCATCTAGAGCTTTTCTTTGAGACGTATGATTTCGTACCGAGTACACTCCTCGATCTTGGATGTGGCTATGGTTACGTAGCGTGCGAAGCAAGACGATTCAAGTTCTTAAACATCTTCGCAACCGATAATAATGCAGCCGCCATCGCTGCATGTAAACTTAACTTTAACCATTACGGTCTTCGTAAGGCCAATGTCATGGCAACTGACGCAGGACAAAGAATTTCAGAAAATTTTGACGCAATTTTATGTAACCCGCCCATACATATAGGCTTTAGGGTCGATTTAGCACTAATCAGAAAATTTTTAATTAGCACAAGANGCCTTCTAACAAAAAGTGGAAAAGCACTATATGTAGTTGATGTNNGCACTCCAATTGAGTCTCTCGCTATGAATAATTTTTCGCGCGTTCACACTCTGAGCAAAAATAAACAATTCAAGCTAATTTTATTGAGTCAATGAAAAAGAAAAGCCAAATGATCACAAACATTGTCGCCTGATCGAAAAGCTCCAGAAAAATTATATCCGACCTGAAATATATCGCTGAAAGTTTCAGAATACCCTTCCATTAATTCCGAAATTAAGAAATTTCGCCCGCAAAATAGGAATAAGATCTAAACTACACAAACCAAGGTTACGACCTAACTTTAAAACAATATTCTGGGATGAAAATAACGCTGGAAGATTGCCCGTNAATTCGGCGATAAGATGCTGCTCAAATAATCGATCTTTACGGTATTTATCCAGCACAGAGACACTTCCGAAGTCTCTATTCGCACTAGATGCAGAAGCTATCACCTCAGCAAGTCCATTAGCGTCTCTTAATGATAAATTCAAACCTTGACCCGCCACAGGGTGCAAACTATGTGCAACATTGCCTAGCAACACCACTCTGGCACGAATAATTTCTTCCGCAAAACTAGTTGTAAGCGCAAAGCTCGTCCGAGCGCTGACGTCTGTAAATATGCCACTACGATAACCAAATTGCGCTTGCAATTCATCTAGAAACAAGACATCGGTTGCTTGTTCCAATTGTAAAGCAAATTCTGATGGCTGCGTCCAGACNAGCGACACCTTAGGTTGGCCCAAACTCGTTGGTAGTGGAAGCATNGCCAACACCCCCGATTGNGTAAAACGCTCATATGCGATTCCCTTATGTTTTCGGTCAAGAGTGACACTAGCAACAATCGCTTTTTGTCCAAGGTCCGTGGAATTCACCCAAAAACCAAGTTGTGAAGCTATTTTTGAACATACGCCGTCGGCTATCACAAGTAGTTTAGCGACGATAACTGTATTATTTTTGCTTGTAGTAAGTCTAACTTGATCCTTCTCTATTAACGTGTCTATAACCTCGGTGGAGTACCATATTTGAATCTTCTTGTGGGTCACGTTTTCTCTTAAGCTATCGCTCAGCCATCGCCCCTCGACAACATATCCCAACGGATCCTCATCATCAGAAGACCGATTTAAACGAGCTATACCCGGATGACCTTTATCGCTCACATGAATGGATTCAATTGGTGCCGATGACTTCTCTAGGGCAGCCCAAATACCGGCGGTCTTTAGTATATTTTTACTGTCTCTGGATAACGCAATTCCCCTAATATCCGAGTCAGCAACGGCTGTTTTGTTAGATGAGATCAATTTATTTGACTCTAACACCAAAATTCTTAGATTTGGCTCTTTTCTTTTCAACAAAAGCGCAAAGCTCGCCCCCACCAGGCCAGCACCCACAATTACCACATCAAAAGCACAGTCTCGTGACATTACACCGCACCAGACGTTAAATTCAAATCATTAATTTCTCTATTTCAACTCGACACTTGGGGACATTCTCATTCAAGTGCTCACAGCCGTCCCGCGTTAAAACCACATTATCTTCTATTCGCACTGATATACCTCTCCATTTTTCTTCCACACTCAAATTATCAGGGGCGATGTATATTCCGGGCTCAACAGTTACAACCATACCCGCCTCATAATCGCGCCAAATCTGATCAAGTCTATAATCTCCGACATCATGCACATCCATTCCTAGCCAGTGTCCAGATTGATGCATATAAAAATCTCGATAGGACCCTCTACCAATTAAATCATCAACGTCTCCAGAAAGAATCCCCAAATCGACTAAACCTTGCGTAATGGTTTTAATAGTCACATTATTCGCTGTATTGTATGGTTTTCCAGGAGCTATAGATTTTATGGCCTCAGCTTGAGCCTCTAAAACAACTTCATATATCGATGCTTGCGGTCTGGTAAATCGACCATTCACAGGAAATGTGCGCGTAATGTCAGCACAATAATTGTAATATTCACACCCAGCATCAACCAAAACCAAATCTCCGTCTGCCAGTAAATCTTGATTCTTTATGTAATGCAAAACACAAGAGTTCTTGCCACCGCCGACAATCGTTGTGTAAGCAGGACACGTTGCTCCCTGATAAAGAAATTCGTGCTCAATTTCAGCTTGTAATTGATACTCGTACATTCCTGGCCGAACAACTCGCATAGCACGCCTGTGTGCGCTGGCTGTAATAGCTGCAGCATTCTTCATTATTTTGAGCTCCACAGAAGTTTTTATCAAACGCATTTCATTGACAAAGTGGTCAATATCGATAAATTCACCCGGAGGGATCGCTCCTCTCCGCCTCCGAGCCCTAATTTCATTGACCCATCCCATCAACCGATTATCAAATTCGGTATCCTTGCCAATTCCATAATATACTCGATCTTTCCCTTCCAGCATTCCGGGTAATATGTCGTCAATATCGGTAATCGGGAACGCGTCATCAGCCTCAAAATGATCACAAGCGCCCGAAGGGCCGTACAGGAACCCGTCCCAAATTTCACGCATTTGGTCCTTTTCCTGACAAAATATTACGAATTGACCTTGTGATCTACTCGGTATGAGTACCAAAACAGATTGAGGTTCAGGAAACCCACTCAAATAACTAAACGTTGTGTCCTGTTTATAGGGGTAAAAGGTATCTTTTGAGCGCACCCGCACAGGAGCACTCGCAACAATCGCGATACTGTTTGGCTCCATCATATTGATCAGACCTGACCGCCTACTGGCATACTCTCTTTTCGTAATCACGCTAACCTCACTATTCTCAAAAAAATATCCTGACAAGTTATCTCAATCACTTCGATGCAAATCAGAGTAGATAACTTGAACCAGGATTCGAACGTGTTCCAAAAGATATTCAAAGTCACTCTCACCGTCAGGCTCTGCATCTGACGACACATTTGCAACCTCAGCAAGATCTTTTAAAGCTTCAATCGTGTCTTCGGTTGTCTCAAATTGTCCATCCCAAACGTCAGCAAGTCCCGACAAGAAATGCCTGCACCACTCTGCTATTGCATTTAATCTAGCATCTAAAGCCGCACTCTCGGCAGGTAAAAGAGGTTGAAATCCGTAATTTAAGTCCCTCAAATCACTATCTACAACATTCATATACCCAGAAAGAAACTTTTGTAAAACTTCCGTCTGTTCTGAGGACAAAAATAGCCACTCTTCTAATTTCTCAAAAACTAGTAACTCATCAATTCCCCCTTTTATTAATATTCCACACACAAAACCATGGAACATGCTTGGAGTCGCATCTAAATTCAAATCTAAGAACAGAGTTTCAAGGCTGTCAAAGGATAAATCGTGTATCGAATGTTCCATGAAAAGAATTATATCACTGAGGTTATAATCGCACGATGGTTTATCGTGAGCAAATAATTGACCCTAATGACTGCAATGAATATAGTGAGGAGAATTTAAGAAAGTTTTTAATACTTAGGCAGTGCGATGAATACACCTGAAAATTTTGAAGAAAAGCTGGACAGGTTAATAGAACTATGCCAGCAACTTAAAGCCGAAAATAAGGCATTGAGAGAACGCGAAGCGGGTCTAGTTGGAGAAAGGGGACAACTGTTAGAAAAAAACGAATTGGCTAGACAGAAGATACAAACCATGATTAATCGCCTTAAAAATATGAGTACAGAGCAATAATGAAAAACATTTCTCTCAAAGTAAGGATTTTAGACAAAGACTACCAAGTCAACTGTCTACCAAAAGAGCGAGAGGCCCTGGAAGCCTCAGCGAAACTACTGAATGAAAAAATGGAAGAGATCCGAAATCGATCTAATATAATTGGTTTAGAGCGCATTGCTGTCATGGCGGCGCTCAATTTAAGCCACGATTTAATCCGAACTCGAGACTCTGCCAAAGTTAATGCCGAAGCATCGCAACGATTAGCATCAGTTGATAGTAAGCTCGAGTCAATACTCTTTGAATTTGATACCTCAACGTAGATGTTTTTTTAGTAGCTCTGATACAATATCGCTCCTGGAGTGTGCGCCAGCCGAGAAGTCCCTGAGCCGATAATTTTGCTATGGCTTCTCTTTGTCAGAGCTGTTGAGCAGTTCCGTGCGTCGGAAAGCCTGATGCGATGCAAGAGTCGCCGACTTGAACCCTTCGGTTCAA
>PBJN01000047.1 GCA_002720735.1 Porticoccaceae bacterium | reverse complement strand
TCAGCAGATGAGGATGAGAGAAAAAGTGCAGCTCCCACAATATCCTCCGGCTTGCCCCAACGCTTTGCCGGAATTCTTGCCATAATTTCCTTGTTCCGAATAGGATCCGACCGCAATGCTGCTGTGTTGTCGGTGGCAATATAGCCCGGAGCGATTGCATTAACCTGCACTCCTCCCGCCGCCCACTCATTAGCAAGCGCCTTTGTTAACTGTGCGACGCCACCCTTGCTCGCGGCATAAGCTGGCACCGTTAGTCCTCCCTGAAAGCTGAGCAAAGACGCAATGTTAATGATCTTTCCAGAACCTCGCTTGAACATGTCTTTACCAATTTCTCTACAAAACCGAAATACCCCTGTCAAATTAGTATCAATCACCGACTGCCAATCCTCATCTGTGTAGTCTGCGGAGGGAGCCCGACGTATCGTTCCTGCATTGTTNACCAAAATATCAATCTTCTNANANAGGNGAAAAATAGCCTCGCAAGCCTCCTTAACATCNGTGGCCCGAGACTGATCACAGCCGATTGCTGATGAGCGACGACCAAAGGCCTTTATTTCTGCCAAGGTACCCATAGCATTTTCTTGAGTTGAAGCTACGACTATGACATCAGCTCCTGCTCTTGCAAGGCCAAGAGCGATAGCTCTACCAATCCCGCGGCTCGCGCCAGTNACCACTGCTGTTTTTCCTTTCAAGTCAAAAGAAGTCATATNGAAGCTCATTAGGTAATCAAGCCAAGGGTATTGGGGACGCCCTCGCTTAAGTAAGGAAGAAACGTCACTANCAATAGAACACCGATCAGTGCCAGATAAAGAANCTTTAAGGGCCGAATAAGACGCTGGATAGTAGTGCCGGCAACGGCGCATCCGACAAAGAGCACACTACCCACCGGGGGGGTNCAAAGGCCAATCGATAAATTCAATACCAACATGATCCCGAAATGGATTGGCGACATGCCNAGGTCGGTGGCCACAGGTAAGAAGATCGGCGTAAATATNAATATCGCAGGTGTGATGTCAAGGAATATCCCAATCAAAAGTAAAATAATATTGATCATTAGCAGGATGACGACAGGATTATCACTTATCCCTAGCATAAAGTCGCTTATACTCTGCGGAATGTTTTCGTACGCCAGTACCCACGCCATCCCAGAAGAAACTCCGATCAGAAGGAGAACAATAGCTGTTGTTTCTATGGACTTGAGCATAATATTGGGAAGATCGCGAACAGTTATCTCACCATAGTNAAGTGTCAATGCGAGTCCATATACTACCGCAACAGCACTCGCCTCTGTTGCAGTGAAAAGGCCAGCGACTATACCCACAACAACAATCACTACCATAAAGATGCTGGGCCCAGCATCCAAAACCTTATAAATTGCGACTCCCAATGGAATACGCTCGGATACCGGGAAATTGTGTTTTTTNGAATAGGCAGCTGCCACCANCATNAATGCAACTCCGGCGATTATTCCGGGCACGTAACCTGCCATNAATAATGCCGCAATCGACACACCTCCTGCTGCTACCGCNTAAACAATTAACACGTTACTGGGTGGAATCAACAGCCCTAAAATAGAGCCAGTCACTGTNACGGCAGTGCTAAAGTCTCTGTCGTAGCCCTCCCNCTCCATTTTTGGAATCATGAACGAGCCAATTGCTGACGTCGCCGCAACTGCAGAACCTGAAATGGAACCAAACAGCATGCANGAAAGCGTGTTTACAAGCGCAAGGCCCCCAGGAACAGTGCCTATCAATGCCTTCGCCGCCTCTATTAANCGCTCCGCAATGCCTCCTCGTCCCATTAGGTACCCTGACATAATAAAAAACGGGATCGACAACAAGGTAAAGCTATNAAGCCCTCCCGCAAGTCGCTGAGCCAGCGTCGTAGTCGCAAACTCGAAAGGCATACTCAACATTAAAGTGATCANAGACGAGAGNGCAATACACACCGCGATTGGTACACCCAGGATAATCAGAGTAAAGAAAACACCGAGCAACACGAGTACANTTAAAAGCANCTCATTGGCCCTCATCTGGGTCTTTATGTGATGGTGCGGCCTCTTCGTCCTTCCTATCATTTGTCCGCAATATATTNACNATGTGATTNACAGCATAAATCGATATTAATGTGCCGCTCANAGGCAGCACTAGATANACTTGGAACATTTGTATTCCAAGTGCAGCAGAGGTCTGCTCAAGGTCTCTGGTCAGTTCAACGAGCTGGAATCCTCCGAATATTAATATCACAACCGCAAACACNAGACTCACAAGCATCGCAAGCACTTCGGCAGTAATTCGCTCACCNTNNTCAAGTGTTGTCACAAAGACGTCAATACAAACATGCATTCGGTTTCGGAATGTATANACNGCNCCAAGCATACCCAACCATATCAGTAAAAATCGTGCCAGCTCCTCGGTCACNGAGCTTGGCGCTTNTAAGGCATACCTGCCGACAACTTGCCAAAGCACNACAATTAGCATCGACGTGCCGATAATCAGGAGTGCTATCTTTAGAAAATTATCTAGCACACTTATTAAACTCTTCAAGGTGACGCCTCCAGGGCTTCCACTTGCTTTATGATAGATCCAAGCTCACTATCGAGAAAAGCAGCCCTCATACCTGCCACCGCTGCCCTAAAAGGCTTTTTATCAGGATAGATCACTTGCACACCAGCAGCCTTNACTTGTTGCAAAGCATGTGTCTCTGCTTCTGCCCAAAGCTTTTTTTGGAGGTCCACCGACTCNGNNACCGNTCGATTGAGCCATCCTTTTTGCTCCTCTGANAGCCTGTCGAATACAGCNCTGGACATCACCAGNACATCTGGGACCGAGGTGTGTTCATCTAAGGTNTAGTATTTAGCAGCCTCATAATGCTTTGATAAAAAATATGATGGAGGNTTGTTCTCTGCTCCGTCCACCACACCCTGTTGAAGCGCGGTGTATAGCTCGCCCCAGGTTATGGGGGTTGCAGCTCCTCCAAGAGCTTCAACCATCTTTATGGACGTGCGGCTAGGCAAAACACGCACCTTCTTTCCCAAAAGATCTTGCGGGGCATTTACCGCAGCATCGCTCATNTAAAAACTCCTACTACCGGCATCATAGTAGCCTACCCCTTTCAGCCTGACGTCACCGAGGGTATTAAGCATCGACTTGCCAATATGACTGTCAAGCACCCGCCAATAGTGATCACTGTCCGTAAATAGGTAAGGTATAGAAAATAGACGCATGCCTGAAGAGAAACCTTCAAGCGAGATGGCGGAGACCTTTGTCATGGCAATCGATCCAACTTGCAACATCTCAATCATTTCCCTTTCGCTGCCCAGTTGCCCATTAAGATAGATGTCAATCCGCATCTTTCCGCNTGAGAATACAGTAAGACGNTCAGCCATGTGCTCCATAGCCCTGTGGACCGGATGCTCAGCGCTCAATCCATGGGCTANCTTTAATACAGCAACCTCTGANGAATTATCATGCTTTAANAGGACAAAGCTCGATAACAGGATCGGAACCAAAACCACTATNATTAGTAGGACCCTCGANAATTTCATTGTNGTAAAATTCCCGCNGTGTGAAGCCTCANCACCGCCGCACCCGCTAACAGAAAAGCGCCCGCCCCATAAAGTTGGGTTTCATCCTCAAACACCTGATCNGGGGCCTCACCCACCTGTTGAACCCAACCAATCATGCCTGAGGGAGCTACTGCGCGTCTAAGTGCACTCCAACCCGATAACACAGGGGATANATATGTATCTTTGTCTAACAAACCACTTGATATGCCCCAACCTAAGCCCGCGATAAAAAAGGCAGTCCCACTCGTCTCAGGGACAGGGTAAAGATCGCCCGCCCTCAATGAGACCGGCCAAAAACCCTCCTCTGTTTGAAGGGGAAGTAATGCAGCTGCCATTGCGAGGTATAATTCAGTGTATTTTTCCAAGTCCGGATGATCGTTAGGGAGGTTATCAATTATGTCAGTTAAACCTGAGAATACCCATCCATTCCCCCTNCTCCAAAAGATTTTTTCACCATTTGACTCTCTTTTTGAAAAAAAACGGCTGTCTCGGAAAAAAAGGCCACTATCTTTGTCAAAAAGATATTCGACCGTTAGCCAAAACTCCCTATTTGCAAAATCAACGTAGTCATGATTTCCTGTAATCCTAGTCAACATAGTCCAGACGGGTGGAGACATGAACAAAGCATCAGACCAGCACCACCTTTTCAGGCATTGCTTATAGTACCCCTCATCCACACCTGGCAAATTAAAGTCAAGTGNCACGTCCGANGGTGCCGATAATATGAAATCAAANTGNCTTTGGGTGGGCTCAAACATGGCGGGGTCTGAAAANTAATCATANAGTGTAAGATAGTACTGACCAACCACATGATCGTCTGCGTGATAAATTCTGTCTCCCAGCTTAAACTCTTGGCTTGAACCAACATCACGCAGCCACAGCAGCTTTTCCTCGTCACCTGATTCCATGGCCCAATCTGCAAGCCCCTTAAAAAAGGTGCCCTGATGCCACTCCCTCGGATCTCGAGAACGCTCTTGAAATGTTCTTATATGCCCGTCAAAATCGTGCAGATGACCTAACTGCCAATCTGCTACTCGGTTCGTGATGTTTATAATGCTCTGCTGGGTTGTCGAGATCTCATGAGTCTTTGAATCGCTATCAACCGTATAGTAAGAGCATGCGCTGCTCCAGCACGAAAATAGAACAACACCGACTGTTTTGAACGAAAACTCCACCCGAAGAAGAAATTCAGTGTTCATTTGGACCCCTTAATTTGTCAATCCGTTATACCAGCCATGATTATTTTGGTCAAACGCATGTTGCATATCAGACATGTTTTCGTTAGTGTTTTATGATGACAATTACGGCCAATCGCATATCTAAGCCTTTACACTCAGTGCTGCTTGTACTCATTGCGGTCTTTTTTTTGGGGTGCGGCAAATCGCAGAATCCTGCAATAGACACCCACCAAAACGAGACTAAAACAATACAAATGCTGGTGCAGGCCGACATCGGACTTCTTGCGCTTGGAGGTCAGTCAGTTGAATACGTGGCTACGCCGCCAAATTACGCGCCCGGAGACAACCTAATAACTTATGAGGGCCCAGGATGGGAATCTCAAATGGTCGGCTATCGACTCTACCTTGATGGTCGGAATGCGATTGACGTATTCGGCAAAAAAACCGGCGACATGATTCTGAAACAAGTTGGGCGTGGAGATGATTACCATCAGATACAACCCTGGGGCATGGATATTTTGAAGGTTGGCGCGTCGCTTGGTAGTGGAGGTTTTGGTGTTCATGAGGATGGTGAAGCGGTACAGATCGGCCCCGCAGCCCAATTTTCAGCAAAAATTCTGAAGAATGGACCCCAAATNTCCNNAGTAGAAGTGAACCACAAGCAATCACAAAAGTGTGGTGGAGACATTACAGCCAGATACATTATAAAGANTAGGTCGAGATTAACACGAGTCGAGGTGGGTAGCCAATGTCGCTTACCTTTGGTGGCGGGCTTGGTCAAGCACCCTAAAACAAAAAAGATTTTTCAACTCGAAGAAGGGGCTGGTTGGAGTTACATCGCAAGNTATGGTGGTCAAAGTCTTGTGCCGGATAACCTCGGGCTCGCGATTTTTTTTAGATCCGAGGATATTGTGTCTTTGGGGGAAGATCCAGATGACGATTACATCATCTTTAAGAATGACCGTAACCCNGACTACTTTCTTGCCGCCGCTTGGGAACAAGAGCCAGATGGAATTCTAAACAGCAGCGATTTTCAGATCTGGCTTACCGACACCTTGGCAGAGCTCAATACCACATCACCATAACACCTTACAGGATTACATAATGAAAATACGCCACACTGCCGACATTGTCCGTTACAAGACNATGACAAATNTGGAACTCTTAGACTCCTTTACCATCCGTGATTTATTTTCGCGAGGNTGTATTTCCTCTGTCTACTCGGACATNGATCGAGGCATAATTGGATCTGCGGTACCTGGTAGCTCCGATCTTTTGCTCGAGACATCAGATGCCATAAGGTCAGACTTTTTTGCAGAGCGGCGTGAGATTGGCGTTATTAATATCGGTGGGAGCGGGCAGATTAAGGTAGATGAGAAGCTGTTTCGGCTCGAGAAGCTAGATAGTCTCTACATTGGCCGAGGATCAAAAGATATTGCCTTTAATAGCACCGATCCGGGTCAGCCTGCGAAGTTTTATTTTGTAAGCTATCCTGCTCACAAAAACTATCCCACGACTCACATCAAGCAGAAAAGCGTGCCCAGAAAAGAGATGGGTGAGCAAAGTAGAAGCAACAAGCGCGTTATCTTCCAGTCAATCCATCCAGATAGAGTAGCTACTTGCCAGCTCTTAATGGGTTTTACGATGCTCGATGTTGGAAGTGTTTGGAACACATTCCCACCACATACGCATCTCAGACGATCCGAATTCTACCTCTACTTCGACCTCGCAGAAGACTCTAGGATTTTCCACTTTATGGGTGAACAGNATTCTGTAAAAACTTTGGTACTAAAAAATCAAGATGTAGNTCTTTCTCCAAGTTGGTCGATGCACTGCGGTGCGGGCACCAGCGCCTATAGTTTCATTTGGGCAATGGGTGGGGAAAACCAGGATTTCGATGACATGGATTTTATAGAATCTCAANATCTTGCATGAATTATCAAGTAACTATCGGTAAGAAGATTTTCACAAGACAGGTGGGACAAGAGTTTATGTTTTGAGTAACAATTATGGCTCTTTTGTACTCAGCGGTGTGTTGATTGTCCGCACGAGGGANTGTATCATTTANGGAATNGNTTATTNAATCCGACCACATTAATAGCTGTAAAAAATAATGAAAAAGTACAAAGGGGGGCCNTATGGCTAATTTATTCAGCANGGCTATATATGTCATAAGCTTAATGCTTTTTACTTCTCAAATCATGGCTCAAGGAACATCAGATTCCAGTGCGCCCGANGTTGAAGAAATTATTGTTACTGGAGAGATTCAGCGGGGTGCTCTCAGATCATTAGAGGTCAAAAGAAACAATACCGTGATCTCTGACGCACTTTTCGGTGCAGAAATTGGTGCGCTTCCAGACTTNTCCATAGCCGAGTCNATGGTAAGAATCACTGGAGTGGCCTCAGACAGGTATAAGGGTGGGGCCTCATCNATGTCCATNAGGGGCATGGGTAATTTTCTTGCATACTCAACATTTAACGGCCGGGAGATGAGTTCGGGTAGCGATGGTAGACAGGTCAATCTTTACATGTTTCCCTCAGAACTAGTTGGTGGCACTGTTGTATACAAAGCGCAACAGGCAAGTTTCACCGAGGGGGGGATTGCAGGAACGATGGAACTCAAAGGCTTAAAACCAATAGATTATGGTAAACGCCGGCTACAGGTGCAGAGCCTTTTTGGTTACAGCGAATATGAATCACGGGTTGATGATGGGGAGAGTGTAAATACCCGCTACACCGCATCGTTTGTTGACAACTGGGAAACTGATACCGGCAGATTTGGAATTGCTATTGGTGGTCAGCTCAGAGACGATACATCACCAGAGGAAGTATTCGTCACAAGCAGTAGCTACCGGCCTTGCATCACCCAATATGCGGAAGGCAGAGATGGGCCTGGTTACTATGATAGCGGTAATTGTGAAATGTATGCGCCAGCCTACACAGACGCGGCTGGCCAGAGTTTTCCTGAAGCAGTGAGGTACTCGTTAACCAGCGCAGCTGAGGTTGCGGCTCTCGGTGTGCCCTTCTACCTAGTGTCAAACCAATACATCTGGAGAGCCATGAAGACCGACACGGATCGCGATTCGTTTTATACAACCTTGCAATGGCAGAATGACCAACTTGATGTAAGCTTAGACTATCAATTTTCTGATAGATATGACGCAGAAGAAAGGGCCAACTTGGTTCTTGCAGATGGCAGGCGTAAAATAACCCCTCTAATGATCGCTGATAATGGAGCCCTCATGAATTGGACGGGAGAATCGAGAATTGAAAATCAAACCGTGTTCAGGACTCAGGACGAAACATATGAAAGTTTTGGGCTCAGCTTCTCCTGGTCAAATGAAGCATTCACCTTTGATGGAGACATTTCCTACAACAAATCAGATAGATACCGAGATGAATACGACATGCGCATCCGAAGGAATAGCCGTGTTTACTACGAGGCAGACCGAAGAGGCACAAACGTTCCGAGTTGGGTGATCAGAGAAGACCAAGCTGCCAGTCTCGATCTCATGGATCATAGCATATACGACAACGGTGCCAGAGCTAGGAGGCGTGTTGAGATCAATGAAGATTATATTCACGCGGCCAAATTTGATCTCGACTATGCCATTGATGGAGATTTTCTTACCAACATAAAAACTGGTATCAGGATCTCCACACACACGAAGATGGGAGATGATGGGATTGACTGTGAAACCGGAAAGTCGAGTGATAACTGCTCAGACTTCGCACTTGTTAGCGGCAATTACGCTAGTGAGGGTGCTATCGCAGCAAGGAGAGATTCCTTTATTGTCGAAGACTTTTTCGACGGCGCAAACACGGATTTTGCACTCACCGAGTGGGCGACATGGGACGCACTACCATTGTTTAGTGCACTGACTGGAAGCCTTGATGCTGGCTTATTTGATGCTGGGGCTAGTTCAATGTCAACTCATGACACAGACGTCACTGAGGACATAACCGCCCTCTATGCACAGGGCGACTTTTCTACGGAGCTATTCGGACTTCCGGCATCGGGAAATTTTGGCCTAAGGGTGGTACAAACCGATATAGAATCTACAGGTATTAGATCAGGATTTTCTATAACAGATAATACTGAAGACGAATTCCAGACTGTTTCCGTTGTCGGAGGTAGCTTTGGTGGTGTAGAGACTAATAGTTTCACAAATGTACTTCCAAGCGTGAATATAACTTTTGAGCTAGACGAAGAAAAGCTACTTAGGTTTGCTGCTTACAAGGCAATAGCACGTCCAGATGTACGTCAGATGACCGCTGCACTCTCCTTGAGCGAAGACAGTCAGTTTGATTCAGCCGAGGATACAATCGGGCAACTAATTAGCGCTGCTGGCAATCCATTCCTGGAGCCATTAGAGGCAACAAATCTGGATATCTCATGGGAGTGGTACATCAGTGATACGTCATTCATGTCGATAGCCGCATACTGGAAAGAGCTGAAGACTGGCACAGCATCAACTACTGAACAACTATCGATTGATGTTGATGGCACGCCCACCACGGTATCTGTCATTCGAAATGGTAATTCGGATGAGTCGAGCAATATGTCAGGCATAGAGTTTACCGGAAGGCACACCTTCACTCTAGCACCTGCGCCCTTTGATAAGCTTGGAATCGAAGCAGGATTTAATATTGCAGACTCTGACTATGAGACACCAGACCCATCAGCCGTCGGGGGATCTGCTTACCCAATGGCAAATTTCGTAGACCCAGCAAACCTTGTCGGTTTTTCCGAGGACTCGATGCATGCCATGTTGTTTTGGGAAACAAAGGATATTAGCTTAAAACTTTCGTATTATGAGCGCTCAGAGTACTTTAAAGACTTTAGGCAAGGACCACTTCGATATGTTGGGGATCAGGGGTTTCTCAACTTCTCAGCATCCTATGATTTGAACAAGAATTGGGAGCTTCGCTTTCAAGGCTTGAACCTATTAGATGAGCCTAATGTAATGAACCGGCCACTCTATAATCAGGTCGCTCAATCTGATTACAGTGGAGCGAGATACTTTGTAGGTGTAAGAGGTAGATTCTAAAAGATTAATCGGGGGTGATTTGTGTTCAGACACTCACCCTCGGTGCCTCTATCGACCTGACATCAGCAATACGGGTTATATCAAGGTTGGCGATTTTACTATGACGATGCCACTGAAGTTTAAATTCCCGATTCATTTCTTGTTGCTATCAGCATGCGCGATTATCTCCAAAGGGGTTCTAGCGGAACAAAAAAATGTCTCGACCGTTGCTTTGGATAGATGCGCCGGGCATGCAGTGAATGAACCCAACTTATTTATTTGGAGCCACAAAAATCTCAGAGTTTCAAAAGACTCTCTGCATATCTCATCATCATCTGAACTGGAAGAATCCTATAAGGCATTGCTTAAGCGGGCAAATCGGGCAATTGACGAAGGCCCCTACAGTGTCATTTTAAAAACGTCCCTACCACCAAGCGGTAGTAAGCACGACTACTACAGCATTGCGCCCTATTGGTGGCCAAATCCTAATACCAAAAACGGTCTGCCGTACATCCAGAGAGATGGAGAGCGAAATCCAGAGAGTAAATCCTCGGCCAGCGACAGGGTTCCTCTCGCTCACCTCAGCAACAATGTATCCACTTTAGCACTTGCTGCATATTTCAGTGATGATAAGAGGTATGCAAAAAAGGCGTCAGAACTAATCCGAGTCTGGTTTTTAGATAAAAAGACTCGAATGAATCCAAACTTAAACTACGCACAGGCAATTCCTGGCATAACGCCCGGGAGAGGTATAGGAATCATTGACACATACAGCTTTGTCCAGGTAGTCGACTCGATTGGTATACTTAGATACCTTGACCAACTCTCGACAAAACAAGTTGAGGCTCTAAAGCAATGGTTCACAGAGTACACCCTATGGCTGATCACCAGTGAACATGGAAAAGAGGAACGCCGAAAATCCAATAATCACGGCCTGTATTACGACGTGCAAGTTGCTATTTTCTCCGCATTCGCGGACGACTTTACAGCACTGCGCGCAATGATCGATAGTGTAAAACGATACCGCATCCCCGGCCACATCAATCGAAAAGGTCAGATGCCCCATGAATTGAAACGAACTCGCTCATTTCACTATACCTCATATACCCTCCGAGGATTTTTCGATGCAGCAGATCTGGGTGAATGCATTGGTGAGGATCTGTGGAATTTTAAGACTAAGAGAGGCGTGGGAATTAAATTAGCAATTGATTATCAAGCCGATTTTGCTGGGAAATTAGGAAACTGGAGGTTCAAGGAGATCGGTTCATTTAATACTAAATCATTTTATTCAAACCTNCTTCGTGCTGAGGATGCTTTTGGCGATGGAAAATATGAGAAGAAGGCTCGTCACTATAAACAAGCGAATAACGATTCGTTATCAAGGCTGCTTTATCCAAAAACCCTTCTTAAGTAGTAGGTAAACAAAAGGCAGATTATTTCAATAATATTTTATGCACATCCATCATTAAGTGTCCAATATGGAGCCGACCATGATTCAAANAGAGCACACAGCTTTATCGCTAATTTTGATTTTGGGTATTTTGCTTGTCTTTTTCCATAATGTGTCAGGCAGTGAAAAGGATCCAAGGATCATCATTATAAAAGCGGACGATGTTAGAAAAAGGACCGCCAAATGGGATAAATTTTTTGCGGTTTCACGATCGAGAGGTGTGCCAGTGTCTGCCGGGGTCGTATGTAATTCAATCGAAGAAAATGAATTACAGTACGGTAACTGGATTAGGGCAAATCATGAATCGGGATGGGTTGAATTCTGGAACCATGGATATAACCACAAGCGCTGGAAAGGAGAAAATGGACTAAAATTTCATGAGTTCAACAGAACAGGGTATGACCATCAAAAAAAGCATTTTGAAACATGCCAGCGGTTGCTCAAGGATGTGCTGGGACAGGAGCCTGTTGCCTTCGGNGCGCCATACAATGCGATGGACGAAGACACATTAAGAGTAATCCACGAAAACAGTAATCTTCATCTTATTTTTTCATANACAAAACAGGANACTTCTAAGTTGAGTGCGTTGATGTTGCTCCGAGGAGAGCAAGATGGCACAGGCAAGCCGAATTTTAAAAAATTCGTCTCCGCTTACAAGCAAACCGCCAACATTCGATTTACGGCACTCCAGTTCCATCCAAATGCTTTTACCGAAAGCGCCTTTGAGGAATATGTTCAAATCATCGAGTTTTTAACAAGAGAGGGGTGGACATTCTATTTGCCCAGTGACTATGTAAATGAAACACAAAGAAAATTTATCATCAAAGACATTTAAAGCAGGTACAGTTTTCTCATACAAACGAAGGAATACTTTTTAAATGATAGATTTCTTGATAAGCGAGCGCATGGTATCAAATTACAAACATGTTACAAAAGCATGTCTTTGCTGCTTATCACTTCTTTTGTTGTGGGGTTGTAAAGAGCAGAGCAATCCCATCACAGAGATTGATGGTAATCGGCCTAACATTCTTTGGATTATTAGTGAGGACCACGGCCCAATGATCGGTGCATTTGGAGACTCTCACGCTACTACTCCCGTTATTGACGCATTTGCCAGTAAGAGCATCATTTATACAAATGCTTTCTCGGTGGCTCCGGTATGCGCTCCCGCAAGGTCAACACTCATAACGGGTATGTATCCAAATTCCATAGGGACACACAATATGAGAAGTTTTGGTAAAATTTCCTCAAAAATTACATTTTTCACAAAATATCTTAGGGAAGCTGGTTATTACACTGCAAATATTGGAAAACATGATTTTAACATGATCGCTCCCGACGGAGCTTGGGACGAAACAAACAACAATAACCGAGTGCAAAATTGGGATAGAACGGCGTACTTCCGGGAAACTAATGGTGAGCAGCCCTTCTTCTCCATTATTAACTTGTTTAATTCCCATGAAAGTCGCGTCAAGCGTGACATGAAAAATCAGACTCGAGATTTGACGAACACTAAGCACAATCCAGACGCCCTAACAATACCAACTTATTACCCGGATGCGCTGCAAATTCGGCAAGTAATGGCGCAATATTATGATAACGTAGGAGATATAGATTCAGCCTTATCTGGAATCTTGGAGACATTAGTCTCAGACGGACTTGCCAAAGACACAATAATATTCTTCTTTTCAGATCATGGTACAGGTGTACCTAGATCAAAAAGATCCCCTTACAACTCTGGACTTCATATACCATTAATTATTCACGTACCTCAAAAGTTTGAGCATCTCTCCAACCTGAAGGCGGGCACAAAAACTGATGATATTGTCTCGTTTATCGACTTTGCTCCCACAGTACTAGCCCTAACTAATGAAAAAATTCCAAGTCACCTCCAAGGGACTCCTTTTCTTCTTACAGGTAAAAATAGCGAGACTCAACATGCGTTTGGATTTCGTGATCGAATGGATGAGCGATTCGACGTAGTCAGGACAGCAAGAAGTCGTCGTTTCCACTACATCAAGAACTTCATGCCTCATCACCCCCATGGACAATACATAGACTCGATGTATCGATCCCACGAAGTAGCGCGCGTTTGGAAGAGCGCAACCCAAAATGGGTCACCACCAGCTATCCAGTCGAGTTTTTTTTCTGAGAGGCCCAATGAAGAGCTTTATGACATATTGGTCGATCCCTTCGAGACAAATAACTTAGCGGATGATCGTGAGTACGAGGANATACTANTAGGAATGCGGGTGGCGACAGTCGAGTGGATGCAAGAAATAAAAGATATCGGTCTCATCGCCGAATCGGAATTACAGAAAAAATCCGCTCATAGTTCTGTTTATGATATGGGGCAANATGCATCGACCTATAATTTTGAACAGACTCTTAAAATTGCGGAACTAGCCAGCCAAAAGAACGTAAGTAATATTTCTGAGCTTATCGCTTCTACCAANCATAACAGTGATACTGTTCGTTTTTGGGGGACACTTGGGATCTTGGCTCTTAAACAGGATGGGAGAGATGCTCTTCCGTCATTAAGTNNGCTGCTTAAAGATACNAGCGTNGCGGTAAGGGTAATTGCTGCAGAAGCGATGTGCCACTTAAACAAATGCAGCGACTCTCTAAAGGTGCTAGAAAACGTTTTATTGAATGAATCAGGGGCGGCGCAGCTTCGTGCAGCGGTGGCACTGGACAATCTCGACGAAAAAGTCGCGCCGATACTACCGGCGATAGAAAAGCTTACTGAAGATTATCAAGCCATCAAGTTCCATACAGGGAGGCTACAAGCCGAGGAGAACATTAATAATCCAGATATCTTGCGGCTGATGTACATCTCATACATCAAACGTGTACTGAAAAAGCTCCTCTCTGACCTTGAAAATGTGCACGATTTCAGTGATGCCGTAGACGGTGTCTCAGCGAGAAACCTGATCTAATTAATCAATTAGTGATTGTTGTTTACTTTATGTACTTATTTGAAAAACCAGNTGAGCCGATANATCCCTCAAGGATATTGAAATCACAGCANGATGAATGAAGACCAAATAGCGGAAAACACGAATGTATAGACAGGTTTTAAATATTCTAATTATCGCCATAATTCTTTTTTCGCTTTTCGTCCCTGCTTCGGCAAATAAAATCCCAATGTCCTNAAACCAACCTCTCCGGTCGGCGAAAATCTACAAATTAGATACACAGGAGGACTATGAAAAAGCGAAAAGCAGGATCTTCANTGGAGGTGATCAAATCTTATTTAAGAGAGGCCTCTCTTTCAAAGGTGCNATATCCCTGAGACGCAGTGATTTAAATCCTGATGTTGTGATAAAGATTGGAGACTTTGGCGATGAGCAACAAGCCAGACCAGTAATTTATGCTAATGCCCCGAAAATGGGTATCCTTGACATCCGCGATTCAGGNGGCTGGATCATAGAAAATCTTGAGCTCATTAATAACTCTGAAAATCATCGAGAACGACATGGCGTTTACATCTCAGCTACAGACAGTGGCACACACAGNAATTTNATAATCCGCAACAATATCATCCGAGACATTGCTGGAGAACCAGGTAACAAAAATAATGGTGGCATTATTATTCGAGTTTGGGGCAGAAATAAACCAACACGATTCACTGATATTTTAATTGAAAACAATCAGATAAGAGACATCAGCGGNGTTGGAATTCGAATTAAATCTCCATGGGAAATTGATCCAACAGACCCTCGCCATAGAAAAAGTAATGCGATTGGTCGGTATGCGTTCCAGAACGNAGTCGTTCGGAAAAATCAAATNAAAAACACCACAAAAAATGCACTTATCGTTGCCAGCTCTGATANACCTCTCATCGAATACAACATCATCGGACCCAACATATCGACCGAGGTAACCGGAAACTCACTATTCGTATTTGCGACCGACGACGCCCTTGTCCAATACAACGAAGCATTCGGAAACACAGGACCCGCAGTTGATAAAGATAGATGTGGTTTTGATGCCGACTACAACTCTCGAAATTCTGTGTTTCAATTCAACTATTCTCATGATAATAATTGTGCATTTGCAATTATGCGCAGGTATCAGGTTGGCTTAAAAATTCGCTATAACGTCAGCCAAAATGATAAATATGGATTTTTCTTTTATGGATTTCCAACAGAAAAAGAACTCGTCAATTCAAGAATTTACAACAACACAATGTATAGTGAATACAGAGATATGCACATGTTTATGAACTTCGATCCCATGAAACACCGAATTCCGATTAATTCTGAGTTTCGGAATAATATATTTGTCTTTGCAAGAGAAGGGGCGACATGGGGAGCAGAACCGCTCGAAGAATTAGGTAATCGGTTCGTAAACAATCTTGTGTTTGGCCTAGATGAGCCTAATCACAGGGGGCCGTCCATATTTCCTCGGTTCCGAAATGCTAACGGCATAAAATCAAATGTGGACATGACAGATCCAGCGGCTCTTGATGCTTATAAACTATGTGAGCAAATTTCGCCAAGCTCACAGAGCGGGGTCAGCGATAATGTTGGTGCGTTTCCTAGCCTAGGGATCGACTGCGATGATATCCCATAACACAAACGAATCAGTAAGCCTCTATAAATCTATATTATTGGCCTATGTAATACTCAGTAAGCCTGAATCTTTCCTCGAGTTCGGGTCCCGCATCGCCGCCCTCCCTCCCAAGGATCTGCCAGTAAGCCTGATCTTCATGCCAGGGCTGCCAACTTCCATTACCCATTAATTCTTTACCATAGGCAAAACGGCTCCAATTTTCATGATAATGTTTTTGTAATAGTGTTCTTTTTTTGTCCTCGACACGCGTCCATAAAGCGGTATTATCCCAACCATGAGGGGTACCCAACTCTTTATCGTTCTTAGTCACCAACCCTGCATCCGTATAAAAAGTATATACTTTTGCCGGCGTATTTTTGTGGGCAGATGCAGATAATCTAGCAGAAACTAGAAATCTCATGTCCCCGATAAATCGCTTGAAAGCTATTTCTTTTTGTATTGCAAAATCTTCAGCATACACATTGAGGAGCCTCTCAATGTTTGCTTGTAACCAAGAATCATATCTTTCATAAGAATATGCGTAACCCTCATAACTC
>PBJN01000046.1 GCA_002720735.1 Porticoccaceae bacterium | reverse complement strand
CATAGAGTATTCACTGCAAATGCTGTTGTTCCTATTCTATGGATCAAGGAATTAAAACAAGTTTTTTCAAAGCGTGATATTTGTAAAATTGCTATTTTATCTGCGAGGGTAGGCAGCATCTCAGATAACAGACTAGGAGGGTGGTACTCTTACAGGGCATCAAAGTCCGCTCTTAATATGCTACTAAAGACCTCTGCTATCGAGCTGAATAGAAAATATAAGAACGTTAAACTAATCAGCTTTCATCCGGGAACAACAGACACAAAACTATCACGGCCCTTCCAATCGTCGGTCTCGCGCGATAAGCTTTTTCCTGCTAATTTTGTGGCAACTAAGTTGATGGATCTTATGAGAAAAACCGATGTCGATGGGGAGCTATCATTTTTGGATTGGGCGGGTGTGCCGATAGAATGGTGAGGCTTTAGAGATATTGCGGTGTCAGCTTAAGTGAGTTTAGGCGCTCACGGTGACCTCTACACTCAAATCTTTTCGTCTATTAGTTATTCAATAAAAACTTTAATGAAAACATTTGAAATTTGGAAATAAACACTATTTTGGAAACAAATCATGTATGACACAAAACATTTGCTTAAGATGACTGATCCAGAGGTATACAGTGCTCTTAAGTTGGAGGACCAAAGGCAAGAGGAGCATCTTGAGCTGATCGCATCGGAGAACTATGCTAGTCCCGCGGTTATGGCAGTGCAAGGTGGTCAAATGACCAATAAATATGCGGAAGGGTACCCTCAAAAACGATATTACGGTGGTTGTGAGTACGTTGACTTAACAGAGGAACTGGCGATTCAGAGGGCTAAAGAATTATTTGGGGTTGAGTTTGCGAATGTTCAGCCCCACTCTGGTTCTCAAGCCAATAGTGCAGTATTTCTTGCGTTGTTATCTGGAGGGGATACTATTTTGGGTATGAGCCTTGCAGATGGTGGGCATCTTACCCATGGCGCAACACCAAATTTTTCTGGCAAGCTCTATAAATCAGTTCAGTATGGTCTTTGTAAAGAAACGGGACTGATTGATTATGAGCAAGTTAAAAATTTAGCACTTGAACATCGCCCTAAAATGATCATTGCAGGATTTTCTGCATATTCAGGGATTTTGGATTGGAGTAGATTTCGTGAAATTGCGGATCTCGTAGACGCTTACCTTTTAGCTGATATGGCTCATGTGTCTGGACTAGTAGCCGCCGGAGTATATCCGAGTCCAATGAGCCATGCTCATGTTATCACCTCTACGACCCATAAAACGTTGCGTGGGCCGCGAGGTGGAATTATTCTCACAAATCATAGAGATATTGCGAAAAAATGTGATTCAGCAATTTTCCCGGGCATGCAGGGAGGACCTTTATGTCACGTTATAGCAGCAAAGGCCGTTGCTTTTAAAGAAGCCTCAACTGAAGAATTTATATCTTATCAGAAACAAGTCCTGGCAAACGCGAGAATGATGGCATCTACGTTTATCCAGCGAGGAATTAAAATTGTCTCAAATGGCACTCAGAATCACCTGATGCTTGTTGACCTGATCGGTAAAGTGTACACTGGAAAAGATGCAGGTGACGCGTTAGGTAGGGCGTTTATAACCGTTAACAAAAATTCTGTGCCCAACGATCCTAGGTCGCCCTTTATCACCTCTGGTCTTCGCGTTGGTACGCCTGCAATCACCACTCGCGGATTTGGTGAAGAACAGTGTGAGTTGTTAACACACTGGATATGTGACGTTTTGCATAGTCTAGAGACTGGCATGTCAGAAAAAGTTATTGAGGAAGTAAAAACAAAAGTGTTAGAAATTTGTGGGCGGTATCCTGTATATTGCTGAGCGAACTGGCTTTCGCTAGTCGCTAAATAGAATCAGTGCGTCGAGTGCCCCGATGTTCAGGTCGTTTATTTTAAATAACAGTTGACCTTAAATTTTGAAGCTTTAAACCGGACTCGTGAGACTACTGTACTTTCACGTATACCTATGATATTCAAACCCGTTTGATATGATAAACTATCGCTTAATTTCGTGGTTTTACATAAAGACCCAATGAATTTTGCCCATGTATTGCCCCTTTTGTAGTGCAGAGGATACCCGTGTACTTGATTCACGTTTGGTGTCTGATGGAAATCAGGTTCGTCGTCGTCGAGAGTGTGTGACTTGTAATGAACGATTTACTACATATGAGTCTGCTGAACTTGTGATGCCACGAGTTATAAAAAGCGATGGATCAAGAGAACTTTTCAATGAGTCTAAACTTCGATCGGGCTTTCAAAGGGCGTTGGAAAAAAGACCTGTGTCTATTGATCAAATAGANAACGCNCTAGGNCAGATCAAACAGNTGTTGCGGGGCCTCGGAGAGAGGGAGGTTACCTCACGATTAATTGGAGAAGCGGTTATGGACAAATTACAACACTTAGACGAAGTAGCNTACGTACGNTTCGCTTCAGTTTANAGAAGTTTTCAAGATTTGAGTGAGTTTCAGGCTGAGCTTAATCGTTTGACANATAAGGATNGTGGAGTTTNAAAGAGTTGATGGATAAGCANCAATCTAGCATCTCANTCATGTCNTATGCATTNCAACTTGCAGNAAANGGGCGGTTNACAACAAGCCCTAATCCTATGGTNGGTTGTGTTGTAGTGCGGGACGGTAAGATTATCGGGGAGGGATGGCATTTGCGTGCAGGAGAAGAGCATGCTGAAGCAATAGCTCTCGGACAGGCGGGGCACATGGCGCATTCGTCAGAGGTGTATATTACCCTTGAGCCTTGCGCGCACTTCGGTAGGACTGGTCCTTGTGTAAACCTTCTTTTGGAGGCTAGAGTGGGTTCTGTAATAATTTCTAGCGAGGATCCGAATCCTTTAGTGCGCGGAAACGGAATTGAAAAGTTACAATCTGCAGGAATAGCGGTTAAGTTAGGGCTTTTAGAGGACCAAGCCCGACATTTAAATCGAGGTTTTTTTAAACGTCATAAAAAGGGCCTACCATGGGTAACTGTTAAGATGGCTGCTAGTCTTGATGGACGAACTGCGATGGCAGATGGGCAAAGTCAATGGATTACTTCGCCGTCTGCGCGACTCGACGTGCAGCGACTGCGGGCACAAAGCTGTGCAATTGTCTCTGGCATCGGAACTCAGAGGATCGATGATCCATCTCTTTCCTTGCGGGTTGACTATGAGGCCCTTGGGTCTGATCCTGCGGTGGCGAATAGCGATTTGAGACAACCACTAAGGGTGATTGTAGANAGCCGTTGTGAAATGGCAACTGATTCAAAATTGTTTTCTCAAACCGGACGGATACTAGTGGCATCAGTAGATGGTGACATTCAGAGAGAAAGAGCGGAAAAATTGATCGAAGCTGGAGCGGAGGTTGAATTTTTTCCCGAGAGTGGTCATGGACAGGTGGACTTGACGCAACTTTTGTATCGGTTAGCACAGTTCGGATGTAACAATGTTCTTGTAGAGGCTGGCGCTACTCTCGCCGGTTCTTTTATCGCTGAGGGGATTACTGACGAATTTATTTACTATATGGCTCCAAAATTGATGGGTAGTAACGCGAGACCATTATTTCGGTTACCAATAAATATGATGGATGCACATTTAGCAATGTCGATTAGAGACATGCGTCGGGTTGGAGATGACATACGTATNACGCTTAGCCCTGATTCAGATTATTGAGATNAAGAATAATGGGTAAGTGAGGGGTTAATAACTAGGTTTAATAAGAATTTGGAGTAAAAATATGTTTACGGGCATCATAAGTTCTATTGGCAAAGTCAGNAGCCTAAANGAATCGTCTGGTGATATCCGATTGGGGATAATTGCGAATGATCTCGGCTTTGATGATCTATTTCTTGGAGACAGCGTTGCGTGCAGTGGAGTATGTTTGACTGTCATCGATATGNATGAACAAACTTTTTTTGTTGATGTGTCCAGAGAGACTTTGTCCCTCACGACAGTGGGACATTGGAAAATCGGGGAACGGATTAATTTAGAAAAAGCGATGCAGGCAACAGATCGCTTTGGAGGACATATCGTATCTGGCCATGTTGATGGAATGGGTGAGATTATAGACAGAAGGAAAGATGCACGTTCAGAGTGGCTTCTTGTGCGTGCGCCGAATGAATTAGCAAAGTTTATTGCACGTAAGGGCTCGATTACAGTTGATGGCACCAGCTTGACTGTAAACCGTGTAGATGGCAACGAATTCGAGTTGAATATTATCCCTCAAACTTTAACACACACAGTCATCGATGATTATCGAAAGGGCACAACGGTAAATCTTGAGGTGGATTTGGTAGCACGTTATTTAGAACGGTTACTGATGGGCAAGTCAGCAATGGCGTATGATCACCGCGAAGGTGTTGAAAGTCAAAACGGTTTATCTGAGGACAAAGGATAAGTCAATGGATTTTAATACCACTGAAGAGCTCATTGATGATATTCGGCGAGGGAAAATGATAATCCTCATAGATGATGAGGATCGAGAGAACGAGGGTGACCTAGTCATGGCTGCCCCTCTAGTAACCGGTAAAGACATCAATTTTATGGCGATTAACGCGCGAGGCCTCATTTGTCTTACCCTAACAGAGGAAAGATGTAATCAGCTTTCACTCGGAATGATGGTTGAGGAAAACCGAGCCAGCCATGGCACTCCATTCACTTTGTCAATAGAGGCGGCGCAGGGTGTGACGACTGGAATTTCAGCGGCTGATCGTGCACACACCGTGCGGGTTGCAGTTCGGAGGAATGCGCATTCAGAGGATATTGTGCAACCTGGACATATCTTCCCTTTAAGGTCACAGCCCGGTGGTGTGCTTAGTCGTGCCGGGCATACCGAAGCCGGATGTGATCTTGCGAGGCTTGCTGGTTACGAGCCCGCAGCAGTAATTGTAGAGATAATGAACGACGATGGCACAATGGCGAGAAGGGACGATCTGGAAGTTTTTGCAGCAAAGCATGGTTTAAAAATCGGCACGATCGCTGACTTAATTCATTATCGTTTAGTGAACGAAAAGACTACCAAGTGTATAAGAGAGCGGGTAGTTAGTACTCAATATGGCGAATTTCTGTTAAAGACGTATTTAGACCAAGTGCGAAATGAAAAGCATTTCGCGTTTGTTATGGGGGATATCTCTGCTTCGCCTGAGCCGCTGGTGCGTGTTCATATAAATCGTGGTGCAAGAGACATAATGTCTATTGAGGATGCTCGAGACTTCAAAGCTTGGTCATTTCAGCGAGCGATGAAGCAAATACAGCGTGAGGGTGTGGGAGTATTGGTTTTACTTTACTACCCGGAGACAGCGGAAGATATTGATTTAAACATCGACAAGTTACTCACGCCGGTTACAGACCGACATCAATTAGCAACGGATCGTGTATACCTCCAAATTGGTACCGGGTCACAAATTTTAAATGATCTGGGAATTCACAAGATGCGGTTGATGAGTGCGCCATTTAAATTTACTGGAATCTCTGGATTTGATTTGGAAGTAACAGGTTATGTCGATTATTACGATTAAAAGGAGGTCAAATGGGTTCAGCTCGACCGGAGGCGAGACGCTCCGACATTAAGACACTTCGGTTATCAGCAGTGGTTGCGAGGTGGAACTCCGACATTACGGGAGGACTTCTAAGTGGTGCTCTACGAACTTGTATTTCTCAAGGTTTGGATAAGGACCAAGTAAGTGTTTTTTATGTTCCGGGGGCGTTTGAGTTGGCTCTGGGAGTGCAGCAAGCGATCCGAACCGGACATTTTGATGGTGTTATTGCGCTTGGTAGTGTGATTAGAGGGGATACTCCGCATTTTGATTATGTTTGTGCTGAAACTACGAGAGGTATAGGGCAGGTTGTTTTGGAGGAATCTGTACCTATAGGATTTGGTCTGTTAACGACTGATACTCATGACCAAGCCGTTTTTCGGTCTATTGAAAATGACTCGAACAAAGGTGAAGAGGCCGCCCTTGCGGTGTTAGAGATGATCAATACACTGCGACTTATATGGAATCGCAGATAGATGTCATTGCTTCGAAAGCGTCAGAAAGCAAGGCGGCTTTTGGTGCAGGCGCTTTACTCTTGGGATCTTGCAGGAGATGATGTTTGTTCAATTGAGACCCACCTACGATCCGAAAATGACTTTGCTAAAGTAGACTCCGAACTATTTCATTCCATCTTGTTGGGTGTCGTGGATAATGTGGCGAGAATTGATAGAGCGTATGAGCCACATTTAGATCGAGATCAGCACCAACTTGATCCAATATCAAAAGCCATATTAAGAATTTCAACCTTTGAATTGGTAAATCGGATTGATGTGCCTTTCAAAGTAGTGATAAACGAGGCAATCAATCTAGCAAAAACTTTTGGTCCTGCAGATGCCTTTAAATTTATTAATGCAGTATTGGAGGGAGTTGCCGAGAACTTTAGAGCTTCAGAACTATTTCGGGGGTCTATTCGTGATGGGTGATAATGGATCAAACGCCTCGCGTCAAGGAGAGTTTGCAATCATCGAAAGACACTTTAAGGGAATGACACTGCAATCTGGGGTCTTGAGGGGAATTGGCGATGATGCCGCGGTTATCAAACCGGATGCAGGGCTTGATTTGGTGGTATCTACTGACAGTTTGCTGGTAGGCGTTCACTTTCCAGATTTAACACAACCTAAGGATCTGGGACGGAGAGCAATGTGCGTAAATCTCAGCGACATGGCTGCAATGGGTGCGAAACCGCGCTGGTTCACAGTTGCTCTGAGTGTCCCTAGAGATATAGCGGCAGAAAAGTGGTTTGCTGAGTTGAGCGATGGTATAAGCGATATCGCAAACCAAAATGACTGTGCTTTGGTGGGGGGCGATACCACATGTGGCCCTTTGACCATAACGATTACCGTCATTGGACAAGTGCCAAGGGGGGCAGCGCTGAGACGCGATACGGCAAAAGTTGGCGATCAGATATATGTAACTGGCACATTGGGAGACGGAGCTGCGGCCTTAGACATGTTATCTCAAGGAAATACGAGTCCTTACTGTGAGAGGCTTTTTGAGCATTTCTATGCTCCTCATTTATGCATTGAATCTGGCATGCGGCTCCGGGAAATAGCGAGTTCTTGTATAGATATTTCGGATGGTTTAGTAGCTGATTTGAACCATATATGTTCCTCCAGTCGGGTCGCTGCTGAGATTGATTGCAGCTTAATACCAATTCATGCGCATACTAANCGCAATTATCCTGATCACTCTTTGCGNTGGGCATTGTCCGGTGGGGATGACTATCAGCTNTGTTTCACAGTGCCGGAAAGAGCAAGAGAGAGTTTANAAAAGATGATTTTTGAAGGCCATATCGACGCAACTCGAATTGGATTGATNACCGCTGGCGACGGAGTAACCATCATTGACNCATCTGGAGCAAATACTTTTGCGCNAGAAATTGCGGATTACTCGGGGTATGATCATTTTGCTTAACCCGACAATTTCCGACATATGGTTATCTCCNAGATTGTTACTAGCATTTGGTTTCGGTAGCGGTTGCTCATCGGTGGCGCCGGGCACTATTGGAACGATGGCTGCGATACCGCTCTGGTATCTAGCCAGCGATTTTTCTATTTCAAGTTATATTGTTTTGGTTTATGTGGCTTTTGCAATGGGTTGTTTTGTGTGTAGTTACGCTGAAAAAAAAGTCAATGAGNCTGATCACAAAGGCATTGTTTGGGATGAATTTGTTGGCTTTTGGATCACGATGTCAACAGCACCGGTAAGTTGGACTGGCCTGGCTGTAGGCTTTTTTCTTTTCCGGATCCTAGATATAGTGAAACCATGGCCAATTAGTTGGATAGACAGAAACATCCATGGTGGGATTGGCATCATGCTTGATGATGTTGTGGCTGGTATTTTTGCAGCATCGGTGATTTGGGTTTTGAGAGCGATACATTTTTTGTAGCAAAAATAGGTGATGAATCGTGATTTACTTNGTAAAGATGTGTTTAATCCGATTCTNAACNTGGAATAAAATTTAGCTGAGCTTAGGTTTTTAGGAGTGGTTTTGTGGTTCTGCGTTTTATCGAGTCATCTAAATTGCCAACCCGGTGGGGTGATTTCGATATTCATGGGTTTGAGGACCCATTTAAAGGAAAAGAGCATATTGCCATTAGCATGGGAGATGTTTGCCTCGATTCTCCGCTTTTGGTGAGANTCCATTCGGAATGCTTGACGGGTGATGCCCTAGGGAGTTTGCGTTGTGATTGTGGCCAGCAACTTCATAGTGCCATGCGCCTTATCGCGGAGTATGGTCGAGGAGCTATTTTGTACCTTCGGCAAGAAGGGCGTGGTATCGGACTGGTGAACAAAATCAAAGCTTACCAGTTGCAAGATCTTGGGGCTGACACCGTGGAGGCTAATGAACGTCTTGGATTNGGTGCGGATATGCGAGATTACTCGGTGTGTTTGCCNATGTTGAAACATCTNGGAGTAAATCGGGTCCATCTGATGACTAATAACCCGAGGAAGGTAGAGGCCCTCTCAGCGCTTGGCATTGACGTAGTCAAAAGAGTCTCGCTCAAAACTAANAGTAACCCTCATAACAGTTCTTATCTTGCGACGAAGGCAGGGAAACTTGGACATATNTTTGATGACTGTNACGAGATTTAATATGTGTGTTCAAAAAAGATCTAANTTAGCAAAACGCATCATTCCTTGTNTGGATGTTGATAAGGGCCGAGTTGTAAAGGGGGTTCAGTTTGTNGATATTAGAGATGCTGGGGATCCAGTAGAGGTCGCAAGACGATACAACGANCAGGGTGCTGATGAGATAGCGTTTCTTGATATCACAGCGAGCCATGAGGCGCGAGATACAACGTTGCATACGGTAGAGCGTATGGCAAGTGAGGTTTTTATTCCACTTACTGTTGGTGGTGGGGTTCGCAGTATAGGTGACATTCGAAATTTATTGAACGCAGGCGCCGATAAAGTAGCTATTAATTCAGCCGCAATCAATGATGCGGAATTCGTTCGAAGCGCAGCCAAACGTTTTGGTTCGCAATGTATTGTGGTAGCAGTTGATGCCAAACGATCTGCAAATCCTCTCGGAAATAGGTGGGAAATTTTCACTCATGGTGGAAGGAAAGCCACCGGAATAGATGCTGTAGATTGGTCTATAAAAATGTGCGACTATGGTGCTGGTGAGCTGTTGCTCACCAGTATGGATAGGGATGGAACTAGAGATGGATTTGATCTTGAGTTACTTGCCAACGTGACAAGCTCTGTTTCTGTTCCCGTTATTGCGTCNGGCGGGGTTGGCACGCTAAATCATTTGGTAGAAGGAATTTTAGACGGAGGGGCAGATGCTGTGCTTGCAGCAAGTATCTTTCACTTCTCGGAGTNTTCAATTTGGGAAGCGAAACGTTTTATGCATGAAAATGGTGTCGAAGTGCGCCTTTAGCTTGGCCTAATACGTAGCCAGCTGTTCAGCATAGATCCGAAGAAGCTTTGCAGTTTTATCGGCGCAGATTGCGCCGAAAGACAAATGCACTCACCGTTTTGGGCCCCCATTGGCTGATGTGTGTCTCCCGGTTGACGTAGAATAAAATCTCCTTCTTTATATACTGATTTCTCATCAGAAAAACTTCCTTTCAAAACTACAGTATATTCCAGCCCTCTATGGTCATGCTTGGGGGTCTTGCCGCCTGCACATATCCGATGCAGCGCGACCTCGAATTTGTTTTGTCCAGTTTTAAGCCCCGCCACGTCCACTGACTTAGACAATCTGCGCCAGTTTAACTTATCGTACGTTGCGGANATAAGCTTATTTACTAGCGGAGGAAACTCTCCTTTGATGGGCATTGCTNTGTCGGGACGGTTGGTGCCCACAGCGTCAATCTTTTTCATAACTGCCTCAAAGAGATCCTCTTCCTCCGCAACATTTAATTTGTCAGTCGATTTTTGTGTGACCGCCTCACAATTTTTTTCCATAAAATGAGAACCTATTTGTTCTAATCTATGCAATGTCCCTCTGCAGTGTGGGCAGAAATGTAGGTGAGCCGAAACGCAAATTGACTCNGCTGTTNCAAGGGTCCCAGCTGCAAATTCGACTAACAAATCGGCACTCGGACAGTGTGACGGCTTATTGTTCATTCTAATCATTCTCTTGGTATTCTGAGGGGACCAATACTTGCATCTTTTGAAGTGCTAGCCTGACTCTCGACTTCACTGTACCGAGGGGAAGACCTAACTCAGCCGAGGTTTCTGCGTGGGACTTTCCTTCAAGATAAACCTTTCGGAGGATTTCGTTTTGTTCTTTTGGCAATTTTGACAAAGAAATCTGCAATTTGCTTTCGCTTCTCTTTTGCTGGAACAAAGACGCAGGTGTCTCTTCATCAGGCTCGTGCCAATAATCTTCATTCTCAAGAGGTAAGTGTTGCGTATTACTTTTCCTACGAAGCATGTCGATCCTACAATTTCTTGCTACAGTATAAATCCATGTCGTCGCAGAGGCTTTCTCAGGATTAAACCCGGAAGCTTTCTGCCACACCTTAATCATAACCTCTTGAACAAGATCCTCATTTAGACCTGGAAACCATCCCTCATGCTTGCTAGATTGTGCAAAACTTTTTATCAGAGGAGCAAAATGCTTAAAAAGTTTTGCAAAGGACTCCTTACTGCGATTCATTCCGACATCAATAAGAAGTTTGCTCCACTGATCAGAGCGCTTTATCGATGATCCGATTTCAGAAACTGCTTCGCTCATTTGAGTAGACAATTTCACCTGTTCGATTGGAATGTGCATCATACTGCATTTAATTTAGTAATTTAATCCTATTACGGACAAGTTTCTAGTGTGGATTAACTTCATTCAAAACACCAAGCATCTTAGAACTACCATCCAACAATCGAAAGCAAGTACAAACCGAATAATAATAATAATAATTATCATTTGCGTTTGTAAGAATAATTACATATGCTAGTCATGGAAGGAGTACACATCCCTTTCACATGTGGTTGGGGAAATAGATTAAGGAAAAATTGTCTTTCTCTTGGTCGAACAGTTCGAGATTAGAATTTTCTGTATGACGTAAAAATAAGGAATTAGTTTATGAGTAAATTTAAATATTTCTTGATGGTTGTATTGGTAATATTTGTGACTGGATGTTCAGACGGTGAGGATGGTGCGCCAGGAGCGACTGGTCCTCAGGGTCCAGCAGGCCCTCAAGGTCCAGCAGGCCCTCAAGGTCCAGCAGGCGCTGACGGAGCTGACGGAGCTGACGGAGCTGACGGAGCTGACGGAGCGCAAGGACCGCAAGGACCAGCAGGACCTCCGGGACCAGCAGGAGCTTCAGCAAGCGAGTTAACTGAAAGTTTAATTTATCAGTTTACCAATACCCATTTTTCCCCAGCAGAAACTGATTCAGTCAGTTACACGGGGCAAACAGCGCGTCAGCTTTTGATTGCTGATATGGCGTATTACATGTCATCTATTCTGTCCGATGACGCTGCAAACACGGTTGCTTCAGTTACAGAAGACCTAGATTTCTTTATTAAGGGAACCGACGCAGATGTTGCTAACACTCTTATTGCAATTCACATCGCCGACGCTGCAAATGTCACCCTGAAAGATGCTGCGACTTACGGAGCAATATCCACTGGAAAAAACCTCGATGGTAAGATTGCGGGAGGAAATGGGAGCGGTGGCGGAGAGACGGCTAAGTTAATTGGGGATGAGTTTTTTGGATGGAGTGAGGGAAGCCCCACCCTGCCAATAGACTTAGTCAACCAGTGGATTAATCAGCAGGCTGTGTTGGCGTCTGATGGGGTTGCGGTCCAGGTCACCGATGCCACGGGTGCGATTTCATCAGCAAACGTGAACACAGACGCTTACGGCCGCAATTTCCGGCAGCTCATGCAAAAGTTCTTGATGGGCGCAGTCAACTTTTCACAGGGTACTAACGACTACTTTAAAACCAACTTTGTGACCTCTTTGGCTACCGAATATAACGGAAAAGGTTATTCTAGCGGAGAGCATAAGTTCGATGAAGGTTTTGGTTATTACGGGGCAGCCCGCGATAACTTACTTTATACCGACCTCGAGGCCAGAGCAAAAAGCGGAAGAGTTGGATGGAACAAGGGTTATCACGATACAAATGGCGATGGAATGATTGATGTGCGAAGTGAGTACAATATGGCGCACTCACAAAACTGTGCTAAGAGGGATGCCGGATCAGCCTCTGGTCCAACGCCAACTGACTTCTCCACAGAAGTTATGATCCATATGATAGCTGCACGTCAGATTATCAGTGATGGCGCAAATAAACTGACTCCGGGACTAACTGCGGCAGAGGATGCGGCGCTTCAAGTTCATATAAAGACTGCATCTGTTGCATGGGAAAAGTGTATTGCGGCTACGGCAGTTCACTATGTAAATGATTTGCTTGCCGATATGGCGGAATACAGTAACGGTTACCCAGCATCTCTTTCAAATTTTGAAAATGTGGCAAAACACTGGTCAGAGCTGAAAGGATTTGTTTTGAGTTTGCAGTTCAGTCCGGCGTCTCCGTTTCGTGATCCTGACTCTTCAGTCGATTTGGATCATTTAAAGATGATCAGTAGCTTATTGGGTGATGGCCCAATGCTAGCAAATGGATATCAGATGGGGGTCGCGCCAACTGGCTCTTATGAGGACGCACTTTATGCGTACCAAGGGAAGCTAAACAAAGTACGAGATGTCCTTCAGCAAGCTTACGACTTCTCAGATGCAAATACTCTTGCTTGGTAGTTGGTTCAAAATTTGACTATAGCGATCGCAGGGATTCGTCGGAGTGAGGGTCAACTCAGGTTGGCCCTCACCCACGTCTGGAGGTTTTGTGGAAATGAAATATAAAACAGGTTGGTACCACCCTTGTGGTAAAGCAAGACAGTGCGCAGTAAAACATTTATGTTCGATACATCGCACAGCAAGAGTCCACACTCTGCAAGTTTTTCGTAGTTCACTTACAACATTTCATTTAGAGGATTGATAGAACTATGTTGCCCAGACCGTTTTCCAGTCAGGTTCTCTTGTCAGCAATTATAATTTGGATGTTCGTGTCTGACAACGGCTTTGCCGAAACCCCTTCAACAATATTTGTTCGCCTGAACAGTGAAGACACTGCCCCGTATTATTTGTTTTCAGTGACAGAAAATGGCGAGCCTATTACGCTCAATTTGGAGCGCGGTAAGACCTATGATTTTATAAGAACTGATTACAACCATACGTTCAATTTGGGCAGTGCGTGGCTACAGCCAATGTTGGGTATCACTATGACGAGCACTTCCTCGACAGATATCCCTCCGGGTGGCGTTGGTTCAATAGAATTTGGTCAGACCTTAACAGTATCGATTCCCAGTAATTTTTCAAGCGACACTCCTCTTTTATACTATTGTTACGCGCACAGCTGGATGAGCGAGCCTGTCTCGATTATCGACTCATCAGAGAGCGTCAATGCAAACGAGAACGCAGAATTGAGTATTGGTTCGAATACCATTGAAGAGGGAATTGAGGGTATCGCATACCACTGGAACAGTCATACTCTAATCAAAGATGTTGAGTTTAGTATGGTCGGAATGAATGGAGGCAACACCTCAGGTAATCCACAAACTACGTCGTCAGATTTCGCGGGTAGCTTTTCTATAATTCCAGAGTCCAGTGGAACGAATCATCTCACCGTGAGTAAGCCGATTACTGATGCGGAAACTGGCAGCGTGATAAGTTCGGCAGATGCACTGGCGGCACTTAAAATTGCTGTAGGCATCAATCCCAATAATGACCCAGATGGTTCCGGACCAATGGAGGCTTTAGCAGTCTCACCTTACCAATATATTGCATCTGACATGAATGGTGATGGACGAGTAACATCATTAGATGCACTTGCAATATTGAAGTCCGCAGTTAATTTAGGAACTGCCGAACCGCGTCGTTGGGTATTTGTTTCAGAGGACTATGATTTCTGGAATGACAGTTCTCAGAGCTTTCACACCTCAAATTCTAATGTTACTTGGGAGCGTGACGGTATTACCGTCGAATACTCTGAAAGTCGCTCTAAAAATGTTGTAGGCATCTTGATGGGCGATGTTAACGGAAGCTGGGCCTCGGCTGGCCAGAGCGCAAAAATTTCAGATAGTCACCTTGCGCGAATTACTTCTTTGCACAGCGGCGCCAACGCACAGTGGGGTATTGCGAGCGCTCATAACGGAGAACACAGCGCGGATTCAAGTAGTGAGTCTCGAGATACTGTCGCGCCTGTCATAAGTATCGTTGGAAATAACCCTCAGACTCTAGAGGTTAGCACCGCTTATGTGGAGTTAGGTGCAATTTCAGACACTGGAGAGACGGTGGATGCATTCAGCGGAAACGTGGATATGTCGACGCCCGGGGAATATATAGTTACATATAACGTATCTGACGCGGCAGGAAATGATGCTGAGGAGGTTACCCGAATAGTAAGCGTTGTTGATTCATCTGCACCAGTTACAAAGCACTCTGTGCTGACTAAGATTATTGACACAGTCGTCATTCCGAATCACAAGGAGGTTGCAGAACGCGCTGAAAATTTTGCTTCAAGTGAAGGAGCTATTTCGAATTACTGTGCTTCAATTGGCTCTGATAACGAAAGTGCAAATTTAGATTATGCGAGAGAATCATGGAAAAATCTTATGGGTGTGGTGCAGAAAACAGAGCTTCATATCATTGGACCTTCCGCGAAGAATAGTAATTCCCTTCATGATCGAGTTTATTACTATACGCCAGAGCAGCAGTTGTCAACCTGCTACACCGACGTCGCTGTAGAACAGTTACATAACAGCGTTGATTTTGATGTTTCGGCGGTAACCTCCAATCGGAGAAGCTTATCGGCCGTTGAATACCTTTTGTTTAATGACGATCTGGGACACACATGCAGCTCAAGAGTTGCGGCTGTGGCTAATTGGTCAACTTTGCCCGAATTAGAGCGCAAATCCAGGCGTTGCGCTTATGCAAAAGCGCTTGTGAAAGACGTTGCTAAAAACGCAGCGAAAATCCATAGTCAGTGGGAAGCAACTGAGCGAGAAATTTTTACGAGAGAGGGTGACGTAGGGACATTCTTTGAACTGATGACAGATGGATTATATTATTTTGAGAAGTACTCGAAATCGGCAAAGTTAAATGCTCCGCTCGGAGTTGACAACCTCTGCACCAAGGATCTTACTTGTCCAGAGTTGGTCGAAGCTCCTTTCAGTGAAACGTCTTTAGAAAATATTAGAGTAAATGCACAACAGTTTTACGATATTTTTGAGGCTGGTCTAGACGATTTGTCGGCCCAACGATCAGGTAGTGATTCTTGGTCTTCTAGTTTCAAGTCAATGATTCTTGATGTTATCGCTAAAATAGATTCAATTTTGGATTCGTCACCGAGTTTATCGCTTAAAGAGCGTGTAAATAACATAACCGAAACGGGCGATTTGACTGCTTGCACGAATTCGTTTGCAAACCCCGATAGTTCATCGGGACCTGAAATCTGTTCGCTGGCAGGACTTATGAAAAAGGTGACCGACGACATGAAAATAGAGTTTGCCTTGTATCTTGATGTCGACCTACCAGAGGGCGCCCAAGGTGACAATGATTAATAAAACACCCTGTATCTTTTTCCTATGTATACTCCTATTTTCGTTTGATGTGTTGGCAGTTTCCAAGAGGCCAAACACCGACATTTTGGTGAGGGACATTTTGATTATTGGCACTAATCAAACAAAAGATAAGCTACCGGGATCCGGTATTTATGTGGATTCTGATCAGTTAAAAAAGCAAAATTATAGTGACCTAAATCAAATCGCCAGCTCTGTTCCGGGTGTTTACGTTCGGGAGGAGGATGGATATGGATTAAGGCCCAACATAGGTATTCGAGGTGCAACATCGGATCGAAGCCAAAAAATTACACTGATGGAGGATGGGGTACTTATCGGCCCCGCGCCTTACTCGGCGCCAGCCGCATATTACATCACTAATCCATCACGATTAAATGCGCTTGAGGTTCTCAAAGGACCCTCAGTGATTCGCGCGGGCCCACACACGGTTGGTGGAGCAGTGAACTTATTGACTCGTCCAGTTTCTCATAAAGATTCACTCGAAATTGACCTCACAGCAGGATCACATGGGTACCACAATATTTCCGCTGCCCTAACCCAAGTCAATGGAAGTTTCGGAATCCTTTTGGAGGGACTTAGTTATGGTAGTCGCGGGTTTAAAAAACTAGATGGCGGAGGAGATACCGGCTTCATCCGAAATGATGTTAACCTTAAGGTGCGTTGGGAGCCTTTGACCAGCTCCCCACAAGAATTCGTTGCCAAACTGGGGTTTGCGGAGGAGGATGCGGACGAAACCTATCTTGGTTTGTCTGACGATGATTTCCAAATCTCGCCAAGCCGCCGATACAGGGCCTCTCAACTAGATCGATTTCGGTCAGAGCATAAGCAATTACACTTGAGTCATGTTATAGGGCTCGAGGATAACTTAGAATTTAAAACTAAGCTTTATTTCAACGAGTTCTATCGTTCCTGGGACAAGTTCAATGGTTTTATAGACGGTCCTCAGGCTCAGGATGTATTAATTGATACGGGCGCTTACACCAGTGCATACGGCACACTGGTGGGAGTGAGAGACTCAGTCGTTGGCGACTATACTAATTCCACCATTGACATCACTGACAATGACAGAGAATATAGCTCTCGCGGGTTTCAGCTAGATATTTTACAGTTTAACAAGTTTCTTGGTTTGTCACATGCTCTGCGAGTGGGCATTCGGTATCACGAAGATGAGGTTCGTCGTCGTCATAAGCTAAAGGGTTATCTAATGAGCGCAGGAAGCCTCATTTATGATGATATTGTCAGACCGTATAAAACTGACAATTTTGCACACACCTCTGCAGTGGCGCTTTACGTTTCGGATGAGATTGAGTGGGAGGATTGGACACTGAATTTTGGAGTGAGACATGAAGATATTAAGGGTTCGGTAGACAACTACTTACTCGATATCAATGCCAAAAATGAACAAACGATTACCGCACCAGGCATAGGACTGCATCGACAGTTAACAAGTTGTCTAAGCATGTTCGGAGGTGTTTATGTTGGATTCTCTCCTGCAGGGCCAGGTAGATCGGGAGCAGATGCTGAGGAGAGTGTGAATCAAGAGTATGGTGTTCGATTTGTCGGTGATAAATTGTCCGGAGAATTAATTGCCTTCAAGAGTGATTATGATAATTTGCTGGGGCGTTGTCGCGCGTCTGATGTTGACTGTGACATTGGGCAAGAATTCAGCGGAGGGTCAGTCGAGGTTCAAGGCCTCGAGATGATGGCGAAAGGAGGCTGGAAATTTACGGATCTCTTAACAGTAACAGCGCGACTTGGGTACACTTATTCAGATGCACACTTTAAAGAAAGTTTTTTATCTCAGTTCTCTCAATGGGGCTTGGTGAATTTCGGAGATGAACTTCCTTATATACCGAGGCACGTAGGACGGCTTGATATCAGTTTTACAAGAGGCTACTGGTCGTTCGACTTTGCGACAAAGCACCAGCATGAGATGCGCGAGGTGCCGGGGGCGGGCCCTGTTGAGGATAGACTTCACACAGAGACCTTAACGTCGATAGATCTGGCGGTGACAAGAACCATTAATAAGAAATTTGAGATACAGCTTTTAATAAGAAACGTCGGCGATGTTGCGAAAATTATATCGCATAGACCTTATGGTGCTCGCCCGAATGCTCCACGTGCAATACTCGGAAGGATCGGATATCAGTTATGATATTTGGGAGTGACTATGATCATTGATTGGATTTTTGAACCAGCACAGTTTTTTTTAGATCCGGCGAAACGTGTGTATTGGCTTTACTTGCTCAGTGCTTTGGTAGTAGCCTCGCTCGCAGTTACGTATCAAGAGGGGCGATTTCAACCGATGGATCAGCTGCGCAGCCTTCTTAATCCACAATACTGGCTCTCAAAATCAAGTCTTTATGATTTGTTTTTAATGATTTTTAACTCAGTGATCAGACTAGGGCTTTTAATTCCTCTCTTCGGAAGTCACCTCGCCGTGACCGTGTTAGTGGGTGGCTTCCTACAAGAGACATTTGGAGATGCTCCCCAATTTGGACTTGGGTGGATATGGGTTGCGGCTATTTTTAGCGCTGTTTTTCTATTGTCCGACGATCTTAGTAGATTTGCGTTACATTATTGCATGCATCGCTTTGATTTTCTGTGGTATTTTCATCGCACGCATCATAGTGCGACCGTGTTGACNCCGATGACAGTGTTTCGCGTGCACCCGGTAGAGCACCTACTCTACTTTAGTAGAAGCTTTTTAGTGTTTGGCGTTGTAACGGGCGTNTTCATTTGGCTTTTTTCTCACCGTCTGACAGGATTGCAGATCCTCGGGGTAGATGCATTTGGATTTTTATTTAATTTTGCAGCNGCNAATTTGAGGCACTCGCATATTTGGATTTCATTTGGTCCATTTGAAAGGTTTTTTATCAGTCCAGCACAGCATCAGATGCACCACAGTGTGGATCACGGAAATATAAACTTCGGAAGCGTTTTATCTATCTGGGATGGATGGTTGGGTACACGAGTTTATGCGGATAAAAAAATTGATATGCGGTTCGGCATCAATGAAGAAAACGTTCGAGAATCATGTCCACTTTTGGATACTAGTAAACCATCGCCAGAAATTGGCACTCAACCTTAGAATTTTGGCCAAAAAATTTAACTGACTTAGTTGGTCTTTGTCCACTCAAATGACGCTACTCTATCCCTTGCATCCCCGATGAACCCGATCTAAGCTAAGCAAACTCAGAAAACTATAAAACAGAAAAGGTTCACTCCTATGGCAGAAGAGAATATTGACAAAATTAATACACTAGAGACTGAGGCGAACATGTTTACATTTGTGGCCTTGGCATCCTTGTTCTTCATGTGGGGTTTCATTACAGTACTAAATGATCTTCTCATTCCAGCGTTCAAAGCTTCATTTGACCTCACGTATACCCAAGCTTCCCTGGTACAATTTTGTTTCTTTGGCGCTTATTTTATTGTTTCGCCTCTAGCAGATCTGGTCGTTAAAAAAATGGGCTATCAAATGGGTATCGTGGCAGGTTTACTCACAACCGCTGGAGGAGCCTTGCTATTTTTTCCAGCAGCATCTGCGAACCAGTATGTTCTTTTTTTAGGGGCCTTAGCGGTATTGGCAGGCGGAATTACTATTTTACAGGTCGCCGCTAACCCTTACGTTGCTGCCTTAGGGTCGGAGGAAACGGCTGCGGTCCGCTTGACTGCAGTTCAGACTTGCAATTCACTTGGAGTGACCGTAGCACCATTATTATTGGCGGGTCTCATAATAGGCTCGGTTGCTGACGTGCAAACGCCTTACTTGATGATGGCAGGTGTGCTGGTAGCCGCCGCAATCTTTTTTAGGACGACCACTCTACCAACTTTGAGTGATTTGGAGGGGGACGTAGATCAAGATCAGAACTTATGGACTAGTCTCCCAGTGCATCTGGGATTTTCAGTTTTGATCATTCTTGCAATGGTAGCAGACCAGCTTTTTGTAGCGAGTATGCTTGTGTTGATTGCCTTTGCCAGCCGCCTTTATGCTATGCGTCAACACAGGTCTATGATATTTGGTGCCCTTGCGATATTTTTATATGTCGGCGGCGAGGTATCTATTGGGAGCTGGTTGGTTAACTATTTTGCCGAAGAGGCCATAGGAGGGTTAGATGAGACTGTTGCCGGTCAGATGCTAGGGTTGTATTGGGGTGCCGCATTTATTGGAAGAATTGTCGGATCCATAGCGATGAACTTTGTAGAGGCAAAAAAATATCTTGCGGGAAGCGCGCTTCTGGCTGTTTTTATGATACTGATCAGCGTGAATTCATCCGGCGAGCTAGCTATGTATTCTATTATATCAGTGGGATTTTTTAACTCGATTATGTTTCCTACAATTTTTACGATGGCAGTGAAGGGACTTGGCCCCCTAACCAGCACTGGCTCTGGTCTAGTGTGCCAAGGAATTGTTGGCGGAGCGCTCGTCACAGTCTTGCAAGCGGCAGCTGCAGACAGTATCGGTATCCAAGCTAGCTTTTTAGTCCCGATGTTGTGTTACATTTATATAGGTTGGTATGCTCTCAGTGGAAGTCAAGACTCAATGGATGATGAAACTGAACCGGGTGCCATTTGAGTGTTTTTGCCGTCGATAGAGATCATTTGTCAGGCTTATTCGTGATAGGTGTTTTGTCCTTTGAATGATCTCGAAGCCTGGCAGTTTGCCATCCTGGGAGTTTTACCCTTGTATCGTACTCAGCTTGGGGGTCGAAGTCAGACATGTCCTCTGAGACAGCTTTGTTTAAACGCTTGAGAAACTTGCTAAAAAAATTTGCGGTCATGTTGTTCAATTCTGTTGTCCGTTGTTTTTTCATACTTAATTACGTAGGTCATATGATCTACGTGTTACCGAATTTTAACAAGGGTGAAATCTGCTTATAATTGAGATGTGAAGTCTTCCAATAAAGAGTTTTTTGTAAAGAAAGGTATTAGTTGCGAAAAGTTATGTTTTATCTCTCAACCTTAAAAATTTATCTGGATGATTCAACTTAATAAAGCATAGTAAGTATTTACTTTTTTATGAATTGTAATGTTTAACCTCAATAAAATCAGCGATGCAGCTTACGGTGTCGGAGTCGATTTTGGCACTAGTAACAGTGTTGCGGCCACATTTGATGGTCGAGAGATCACACTTGTGCAATTAGGGCACTCCGATGTTGTGATGCCGTCTGCGAATTATATTGATAGAGATTTCTCCATAACGACTGGACAGGACGCTATCGATGAATATGTTGCAAGTAATCGTGGTAGGAAAGTCGAGTTAAGTGCTGAGTTATTAGGTGAGGCAAGAACCAGCACAGGAACTGCAGATGGTCCGTCTGGTGAAAGTGAAACGACAAAGATATTTGGCCATGCAATCCATGATGCAAGTCTTCCTGGACGTTTATTCCGAGGTACAAAACGCCTTTTGGGCAATAGGAAGGGGGACAGAATACCGGTTTTGGGACGACAATTTCGTTTGGTTGCGCTGATAACACCCATCATAGTTGAAATTAAGAGGGCGGTGTCGACTGTTGTTAAAGACGTAAAACGAGTTTGCATTGGTCATCCGGTACGCTTTGAGGGCTCAGAGCCTGACCGCGATCACATAGCCTTGAGTCGTTTAAAAGAGGCCTATGTGCATGCCGGTTTTACCGAGCAGTCCTTTTGCTCTGAACCGGTTGCCGCCGCCATAAGTTATATACATACGAATCCAAGTGCTAGTTTCGAAAGACTTTTGACGCTGGATTTTGGGGGCGGCACTTTAGACTTTTGTATTCTTCAGCGTGAGGGAGAGTCTTTTCAGATCTTAGCAACTCACGGTGTCGCCCTGGGTGGTGACAAAATTGATCAGACGATTTTTCGAGAAGTTATCTTTCCGCTTCTCGGTAAGGGAGAGCGCTGGAGCAGGATAGTTGATGGAGAGAGAATTGATACACTTTTTCCTTTTAGTGAGTTTGAGGAGCTACTTCTGAATTGGCCTGTTAGTTATATTTTAAATCAAAATAAATACACCGCTTCAGTGATTCAGCGTATGTCACAACATGATTTGGCAGCGGAAAAGTTTAAGCGACTTTATGAGCTGATTAGCCAAAATTATAGTTATCAGGTCTTTGAATCAATTAGAGCATGCAAAATGGGTCTTTCTAAAGCTGACTCAGTTATTCTAGATATTCCTGAAATTGATATTGAGGTGGAAATCGAGCGTTGGGAATTTGAGTGTATGATTTCTGACATATTATTGGAGCTTGAGAGATCCATAGACAGGGTTTTAATGAGGGCAAAGTTAACGCCTCAAGACATAGATATAGTTCTGCGTACAGGCGGATCATCCTTGATACCGGCTGTTACAGATATCTTAGACTATAAATTTAGTGGCAAAGTCGTTGAGCATGATCCCTTCACAAGCGTTGCTAGCGGGCTGGCTATCGCAGATTATTTTGGCTTTTCCGATAACGGNTTACAAATTGTTGATTGATGGAAATTCTTAGTCATAGTAGTCTTATACGTCACGTCTGGCGAGATCATTTTGGCATACTAACAGGCACAGATGTTAGTGAGAGATCAATGTAGTCTTCGCTCTCACCAATTGTTATTCTGTGACTAACTTAAGCATTCAGTAATNATCATTTTCGTCATTGCCCCCGAACTAACTANTGTCAATCCAGTNGCCGATGAAGCAGCGAGTAGTGTCAGCTTCAACTAACAGCAATCCTTTCACGCGTGTGTTATCGAGATTGTCAATTAACCCTCCGAAGACTTGCTCGTCGTTTGCAAAGCCTGTCACATCATATGCAAGTTCTGAGGCAACAGCGGGACTCGATGTAAATACTAAAATTAGGAGCTTTGAGTACCTCATTAAATTAANTCCGTATATTTTTAGCTCCTGTAGTGCTCAGTTAGAGAGCCCCAAGCCCACAATGAATGCGCCACTCAAGGAGTGATGCTGAGCTCAACATGACTTTACGCTAACTAATCAGAACTTTACCCTCCTCACCATACTAAACTTTTTTTAGGGGTTTGTTGGATTTGTCCTTAGGTGAACTACTGATAATTAGTAATTATTTTCACTATTTTTTGGTTTAGGGTAGTTTTTTTTCAAAGAGGTTTAGTAATAGGTGCCANATCTGGGGGTAACTTGTTGTCATCGTTTTGTTTGAGCAGAACAAAAGTTTTATCANTCAAAACCTCGAAGGTTGGTTTTTATCGCNGATTAAACCCAGTTGTTACTTTTTACCAAAAGTCTTCATTTTTGCCCTAACTTTGTGGGTTGGTATGTCACCAGNAATTGTTGGTGGGCAGTTGCTTTATCTTTAGAAATGGATAATTTCAGCATTTGACGGATGGTATATTTATGCGACTGCATTTTTTATGCTGAGTTGCCTTGCCATTGCAATGTGACCGGTAAGGGGTAACAAGGTCCTGGGCAAGGCGAATGAGAAATCAGAATTTTCNATGTTTACTTGGCTCTCTATGATTTTTGGAGCTGGGATCAGCATCGGAGTGCTCACGTATACCATCGCGAAACCGATCATTCACTTCGCGTATAATCCATCCACTGTAATGGAAAATACAACCATACTTACTGAGAATAATGTTCGAAATGCTTATAAGTGGGCGTTATTGCATTATNGTCATACCCAGTGGGCATGTTGCGGAATCGTCGGAATTTCTCTGGGATACTTAAGTTATGCGCGTGCATTGCCGCTCTCTGTTCGATCGAGATTGGAGCGCTTTTTTGGCAGTGCAATGTCTGGATGGGCCGGACACATTACAGACATAGGTGCTATTTTAGNAACTTTGATCGTACTTGGAGCGACCATCGCTTGTGGAGTTTATCNNTTTGCGTTCGGTATCTTTAACATCGATGGTATTGCTAGGGTGATAGATGAGAGTAATGGGTCCTCTTTCTAGGGCACAACTTTTTGGATTAATAATTATTATTATCATTGGAACAACATGCGTCTCTAAAATGTCAGGATCAAAACGAGGTATTAAGTGGCTGTCAAATATTTACATGGCGCTATCCTTCTTTTTNATTTCATTTTTCGTGATTTTTGGGGTATTGTTTTCATTGCTCTGGTTGCCGTGTTNTTGAAAGCTGATGGCAATTTCAAATTTAAAGGCACTAGCGTTTGAGAAAAATCTGTAAGCAAATTTTTTCGCATAAGCTGTCCACGACTTTTTTTTATCCGGTGACCGTGACCGAATTCTTTGTTGATTTTACCAGGTGTACATACAGTCGTCGTAAATGCTGTGGTTGCATCCGTCGGGATCGATAAAACTTTTGATAGAGTATTCCTCTTTTGGTAGTTTTGAAACTTTCAAATCCTGNTCGCTTAGTCCCTCNATAAAGTGTGCGATTGGGTCATGGTAATCAATGTAAGTATCGGTCCACTTTATGTCGGAAAATTCTTTGTAACCATCCTTCCCAGTTGATAAAAAGTTATTGGTGACGATTCGGTACTTTCTTGATGTATCAATAGCAGACCATATCATGGTTTTGCGAGAAATGACCTCTACTTCACTGATTCGAGAGCCTGCTCTTTTTGACGTATCGACATTAAATCTCAATCCGAANGCGTAAGGAAANGANCCNGTNCTNCCTCCGTTATCTATGTGGTTCTCAAGAGCAGACTCGAGTACAGCAATAATTTTGGCGCCGGANATATCAGCTGTTACGATCCGATTTGAATATGGAAGCAGNTCATANAGATCAGAAAAGCTTATTTTTCCTTTNGGGANATCTACTCTTGCACCGCCACTGTTTTGTATNGCAACATCNGCATCTGAAACGGTTAACCAAAATGCTTTTGCTANAANTGCAGTAATATCGCTACCATGTCGGTAAGTTAGTTTACGGCAACCGTTGATNTTTGATCTACCCTGCCCCGGAATTCGCTCGAGACATAAATTTTCATCNNTAAAACCAATNACTTGTTTAAGTANNGTATCAATCTGCTGNTCATATTGTTCGATANGTATNAGTGCCTCTGGGTCGTCTGTTACCGCGACCAGTTCATCNTCGCGAGAGAGAAATNCGAGAACTTTTTGTTGATCATTTTTTGNAAGCAATTTGTNANNTCCATCGATGTCCTCATAAGTAAAGACTTCNCCTATCGGCATTAAAGGGAANCCCTCACANGATGAAATTTTNCCATTTTTAAAGGTGGCATGCAGTTTGCCCATGAGATGCGTATTTTCCCAAGCCTGAACTATACACACGACATCTCCATCTGCATTGCGAGTGATAGTT
>PBJN01000045.1 GCA_002720735.1 Porticoccaceae bacterium | reverse complement strand
GTGCATCTAAAATGAGTACTCATAGACATCAAAAAATGTATGCACTTTATTGTTGCTGGGGTTTTCATGTCTCTGGGAGCACTGTAATTTGCCTAGCTATCGAGTTACATAATTTCCCGTTGGATGTCTGGACCCGTTTCTCGTTTTTCTTACGCTTGTACGACCCCGATCAACACCCCTCAATAATGGCCCGGTCAATCACGATGTTTGTATTTAAAGAGATCTTTATCGACACTTATTTCGACCTATAGTTTGATATTACAGGTAGGTAGAATTATTCGACACACTCGGCGGTAAAGTCTCTTGTATGAGGGTCAATGCCACCTCCGCGAGAAAAAATGTATAGATTGAAGTTTTAAGCTGGCTGAACTGCGGGAATTTTAACAATTAATAGTCTGGCAGGTGTAATAAATTTTCTAAGGAAACATACAAAAGATAGAGACTTTCATTAAAGTGAAAGACCCCTATGTGATTAGGAGATTGTCGCTGTGAATGACGGCATGAGGCCGCACGAATTAATAACAAAAATAAAGGCCGAGATTATTGTCATAGGAAGTGCCCTTCATACCCATTTTACTCTCCAAGATTACCACGTGGGTCCAACTTTAATTGTAGAATGTTATTTGTTATAGGTATAATGTTATATCACCCAGAGAGAGATGGACATAATATTGCCACATCACCAGTCCTTTAAAGTCGGTGGTGGACATTTACAAGTCCAAGCGCTCGCCTTTCCAATCCATTATTTGACTTTAAAATAGTACTCATTAAAGTGCAGATGTAGTTTGTTCGTCCTGCTATCTGGCACTGTTTCGATAATTATATTGGCTCGATTTTTTCAACTTTTTTATAAAATAAATGCGCACACACGACCAAGTCCTTGCCTTCAGAGATGCAAGCGACAATTCTCATGCTCAGCTACTAAATATATGACTGAATGAGAAAGATAGAAACTGTGATAGACTTGTGGCTGAAATGGGCCTTTTGTAGGTTTTTTATCTTTTCAGATTGTCAATGTTATTTTGACGGGCCTCTAAAAGCAATTAAGGAATAAAGTGCTGGATTTGACCAGTTATATATTAAATTTGCGGCATCTGTTAACTAAGTTTTGGCACAAACTCGTCTGGTTATTATGGGGTATTACAATTACATTATCCCTCTCTGTACCCGTTTTGGCAGATTTATCTCATCGTAAGACAAATCTTGCGGTTGTCATAAAAGATAAAGCGGGTCAGCCACTTCCCGAAGCGCGTTTGACTTTAAAAATGAAGAGGCATGCTTTTAGATTTGGAACACAGATACGCGATCTCCTTGTGGTGATTTCGGAAGACGAATTTCAGATTTTGAGTGCTCGAGAAAAACAGGCGTTGATGGATCCTGCCACGGAACAGCTGGGATTAGCCGCACATACACCTTCATGGCAAGATGTGGAAAGGTATAGAGAGGTGATATGGAATAACTTTAATCATGCAATACCAACTAACGGTATACAGTGGATTCAGTACAATAATCGCGGACCTGAGATCGTTGACAGAGTCGTCAACCTCCTGAAGACGAAGCAATTCACCGTAAAAGGACATTCTGTTGTGTGGCCAAGAGATCGTTGGCCAACTCCGGACCAATTTCGCTCGAGTGAAAGTGAGGTAAATCCCTCGATCTTTTACCGTCAATTATTGTCCGATCGTCTCCAGGACTCGGGTATTCTCGGTCGATTTAGTGATTTGGGTATTGGACCCTCTGTTACAGATTGGGATGTGCTAAATGAGCCCATGAATAACAGTTATTATGCTGACATTTTCGTGGGGGCTGGATTTTACTCGTCAAATACAGAGACGTATGCAGATTTTTTTAAAAGGGCTGACGATATTCGTCCGGATTCAAAGCTTGCAATTAATGAGTACAACATACTGAATGCTCCGAATGATAACAATGCGAGGGCATACAGAGACTTTACTGCTAATTTATTGGCTGCGGGAGCCCCGATTGATGTTATTGGAGTTCAAGCTCATATGAGCCGGAGTGATGTAAATAAAGCGTCTATGTTGAGGCGTATTAATATTCTTGCGGAGACGGGCCTGGATATTGAAATCACGGAGTTTGACACTCGCGATGATGCTTCACAACTCACACCAGCGCAACAAAAACAGATTTTTAGAGATCTTTTAGAGGCGGCATTTGAAAGTAAGTCGGTGATTGGTTTTTCTATGTGGGGGTTCTGGGACCGAGGTCACTGGAGGGGCAATGGTCCCCTTTTTGACGCCAATTGGGAGGTGAAGGATGAGGCGTCTCCGTGGTTTGAGTTGGTTAGAGATGAATGGATGACCAGTTATAGTAATGTAGTGCCCGATGAACAGGGGCGTTGGGTATCTACGGAGCAGGTTTTTAAAGGCGTATATGATTTTTCGGTCACTGTGGACGGTGTAACTACGGAATTTACAGACTACAATATAGAGAATGATACTGAGTTAGAGCTTGTCATTGAGAATGCAGATGAACATCTTATGCGTGATAGTGATTCTGATGGTTTCAATGATGATGTTGATGCTTTTATTGATGACTCTTCAGAGTGGTATGACACTGATCTTGATGGAGTGGGTAATAATGTAGATCTTGATGATGATGGAGATGGGGTTAGTGATGCACAGGAAGCCCTTGATGGTACCGATCCACTAGACAAGCATAGTTGTGTTGAATGCCTACGACCTGTTTCAGGCATTGCTTATCACTGGTATAACCACGCTTTACTCTCTTCGGTAGCTGTCGGTCTGGTTGGTTTGACTGATAGTTCTGAGATTGGTTTCTCAGAGGACACGATATCTGACTCTTTAGGAAGTTACACCTTTTCCGAAAGTTATTCTGGCAGTAATTCTTTGGCTGTGAGTAAGGACATTACATCTGATGAGTCTGGGAGCGTTATAAGTTCGAGCGATGCTTTGGCGGCGCTTAAGATCGCGGTAGGTATAAATCCTAATACTGATCCGGATGGGGAAGGGCCATTAAAGGTCTTGCCTGTATCGCCATATCAATACATTGCAGCGGATATAAACATGGATGGACGGGTGACCTCTGCTGATGCATTAGCAATCTTGAAGATGGCGGTCAATCTTGGGTCTGCAGAAGCGAGACGATGGGTATTTGTTGCGGAGGATTATGATTTTTGGGATGCCGAATCAAAAAGCTTCAAAATGAATCCAAGTGATGTGAGTTGGGATTCGAATGGAGTGGTCTTTAATTATCCGGAGACCAGGGTAAAGAATCTCGTTGGTGTTCTGTTGGGCGATGTAAATGGCAACTGGATTGCACCCGAGGGCAGTGAAACAGTAGCTGAGNATTATTTTAGTGATCTNGTNGCATCACAAGGCGGATCTGCCGAACAATGGGGACTNGGCGAAAGTTCGGAGTCATCATCGGATGGTGGGGCTTCATCCGACAGTAGTGATCCAAATGATATACCCTCCACTGAAATGACCAAACAGTGGTTTCAAGATTATTCAGGTTCGCAGGAAGAGTCTCATGGACATTTCATGCTTGCAACATCGGATAGTGGATTTATTCAGGTTGGCGAGACTGGATTTATCCCCCTGGGAGCCAAGATCTTGGTGATTAAAGTTGACAATAGTGGTGCACTGATGTGGCGTAAGGAATTCGGTGATTTTGGACATAATTTAGGTAACTCGGTAGTTGAAACAGATGAAGCATATTGGGTAGTGGGATCAAAAGATCAAGATAGCGTTTTATTAAAGCTCGACAAAGATTCAGGTGATCTTTTGATCGAGCGAAAAATTGATTTAGGAGGAAGTGATGCAATAGAGTCGCTCATAGGGACGTCAGAGGGCTTTATTGGGGTAGGTTATCGTTATGCGGTCGACACAGACAACACATTTTTCACGGAGGGAGAGGGTGTAATGGTATTTTTTGACCATCAAGGAAATAAGTTGGTTGAAAAAGACATTAGTAACTATCTTGCTCATGGATATCGAGTGAAACAGTTCGAAAATTCTTACTATGTTGCTGGTTTAACTCAGGATGCACAGGATTATGGACTTCTTAAATTTAATGCCGAACATCAATTAATATGGTCAAAAGTTATTGGTGGTGCGAATTCAGATCACAATTTTGGGATGGATATTTCCAATGATGGGTTTATTTATTTATCAGGACATACCTTATCTGGAGTTGAAAATTGGGATACGTACACTGTAAAAGTTGATCAATCGGGGGAGGTTATATGGGAAAAGAAACTCGGTAATCCCAGAGGATTTGACGCAAGATACATACATGATGAAGCGTGGGACATAGTAGTCGGAAACAGTGGAAATATATTTGTCATCGCCGGAACTGGGGACGAGTATCAGAGTTATTCCTCATGTAATAATCAAGGATGTTCAGATCAATGGCGGGCATATCTGATTCAATTCGACAAAGATGGAAATTTTGTATCGCAACAAACATTTTCTGCGCCTGACGGCGGTGACTGGGCCGGTGAGGCCATAGCCGCCTCTGCGGATGGCGGTTTGATGATCGGTATCGACAATGGGCAGTTTGGATTTCTTAAACTTCTTCCTTCTCAAAAAGTTCCTGAGATTACCCCTGAAAATATGTTTGTCCTTCAGGGTGAGTTGAGAGGGCAAATTGCGGAATCTTTTTTCTTAAACCTATTTGTTGATGGAGTGGAAGCGGAACAACTACCAGTCGATCAGATTGGCGAATTTAATTTTTCTTACGACTTTCAAAATGGAGATCAATATTCGGTTAATTTGTCGGCTTTAGATTCTAATACCAATTGTGAGGTCATAAACAAGCGAGGATCCTTTTCTGATAAATCCATTACAGATCTAGCAGTTTATTGTAAGGAGATTCCGCCCTGTGGGAGTATTGGCTCGGATCTTTCTGAGTTAGATGATATGTCGGGGACTAACTTGACGGGTATTACCGACCTAGTTGAATCGATTCAGTGTTCTGATGCGTCATGGCGACAGCAAGCTCGACAGCGAATTGCCAGCCACAGAATGTCATCATCGGAAATTCAGGTACTAGACACAGATGGATTGCCAGTAAAAAATTTAGAGGTAAATTTTAGGCTAGTAAACCATTCTTTTGGTTTTGGGGGTCAAGTTGAATCTAAACTTTTAGCAGGGAAATCGGTGGACCCTGCCCATCCGTCGCCCGATCTTTATAAGCAAACATATATTGATTTTGGTTTTAATCGAGCTGGATTAATAAACGGTCATAAATACAAGTTGCGGAGATTTCTTACTTCCGAGGCTGAAGAGGCCATGCAATGGTTGAGGGCCAAAGATATTCCCATCAGAGGCCACACACTGGTATGGCCCGATTTTAACAATATGGAGCCACTTATATCGCTATCCGACCAGACTTTAATATCCCAGTATAATTCCGATTTTGTCGTTGCGGATTCAGATATTGCACCAAGTGATTTGTCGTCGGATCTGCTTGAAATATACATCGACTACATAATAAATTTCCAAATTGAAAAATGGCCCAATTTAATAGAGTGGGATGTTCTTAATGAGCCGATACACAAAGGTGAATTGAGCACATCTGTAAATGCCAAACTCGAAGATGGTATCGCTGCTGAGGTGTCTTGGTTTCAGCAAGCGGAGAGTCTAGAGCCAAATGCGAAAATGTTCATCAACGAATACCAAATGATTTCAAATTCTCGAAATAGAACTATTCCAACTGATTTGTCGGACTTCAAGGCCAGAATAAATACCATTTTGGCAAGAGGAGGGCCTATTGAGGGTATTGGGGTTCAGAGTCGTTTTTTTTCTGACGTCCCGCCTCAACGAATTATAGATCGCCTGGACTATTTTAGTGACCTAGAGCTTCCTATTGTTGGTACAGAATTTGAAATCAAGGGAGAAACAATCACTGAGGAAAATATACGAGTTACCATGATGGAGAGGGTGCTGACTCAGTATTTTAGTCATCCAAGCGTAACATCGATCTACGTTTACACGCTTTTTGAGAATAGTAAAGTCAGCTCCAGTGGTGTTCCTTTAGAGCGGCACTTGGTGGATAGGAGTGGAGCCCCAAATCTGCGGGGCAAACTTTGGTTATTTCTCACAAAGAAGCATTGGAATACTAACATCACAACACAGTTAGATCGTCATGGCAGATATAATTTGACTGGGTTTAAGGGCGAGTATGAGGCAAGAGTTTTTTCAGAGGACGGCAACTATGAGACGATTCGCTTTCATTTGGATGACGAGGGTCAGAAAACCTTGTCCCTTGAATAGTATAGTAGCGAACCACAATTGTCGGGCGACAGAATAAAATGTATCCTGACGATGGTATAACCTTTATAAGTACGTCACTATCCATGTCTCGTAATCAAGACATCTTTACCTTCCATTGGCGCAAAAGACTGTTCATTTACACATAGGTTTATGCCCAATTGCAGCAGGTACAGAGTCTCGAGCAAACGGGTACACATAGATGAATTTTTTGGATGGATTAACGAAGGTGTGCATAGTCAGAGAAATGTAATTAATATATTAACTATTTCTCTATATCATTTAGTACGGCTTTTGAACTCAACATAGGCTTTTTAAATCATTTTTAGATTCCACTGTACGCCGCTTTTCTTGGAGATAATTAGGTAATGAAGCGTTTAATTCTTTGCATATTTCTTGTGTCAATTTTTCTGTTACCAGGGTGTATTGACAATGATAGTGAAACTCTACCATCTGAATTTCCCAGGATAGCGCTTGTTATGAAATCTCTTGCTAATGAATTTTTTGTAAATATGGCTGATGCTGCTCAAATTCATCAATCAGAAAATTCTCGGCAATACTCGTTGATCATCAATGGAATTCGTAATGAAAGTGATATTACTCAGCAAGTTTCTATTATTGATCAAATGATCGCTGCGCAGGTTGATGCTATTGTAATTGCACCTGCAGATTCAAAAGCCTTGGTTCCTGCGCTAGCTCGAGCGAATCAGGCAGGTATTATTTTAGTAAATATTGACAACAGGTTAGACGCTTCGGTGTTGTCCGAATTTGATTTAGTAATTCCCCATGTAGGTCCTGATAACAAAGAGGGAGCTCGTAAAGTAGGTGACTATTTGGCAGGCATCTTAGTAGCTGGTGATGAAGTTGCAATACTCGAGGGGATCGTGAGCTCCATTAATTCTCAAGCTCGTCGCGATGGATTTGAAGAAGCTGCGAATGCACGAGGCTTAATCATCGCTACCATACAAAGTGCTTCTTGGGAGCAAACTAAGGCTGCGGAAATTACTAGCGCAGTCCTTACTCAGCACCCAAGCCTTAAAGGTGTAATGGCCGCGAACGACAATATGGCGCTCGGGGCATTGTCTGCGATAAAGCAGCTGGGTCGATTAGATGAGATTGAGGTGGTTGGTTTTGACAACATATCCGCAGTCAATAAACTTGTTAGGGAAGGAGAAATATTGGCAACAGCAGACCAGCATGGGGATTTGCTCGCGGTTTACGGTATCGAGTTCGCACTAGACACTCTGGCAGGAAAGGAAGTCCAGTATGGACGAAAGACTCCTGTAGACCTTATTACAAGGGAAATACTGCAGGGAAGAGATTAAATGTCATCGGCTCTGCTTGAGATATCGGATCTTTCAAAAAAGTTTGCCCAGCCAGTCCTTAGAGACATAAATTTTGAAGTTCACTCAGGAACGATTCATGGATTGGTGGGGCAGAACGGTGCTGGCAAGTCCACCCTAACCAATATAATTGCGGGTTTTCTCTCTGCGGATAGTGGAAGGATTCTTTTAGATGGTAGACCACATACACCAAAGACGGTAGCGGATGCTAATCTCAAAGGAGTTTCGTTGGCGGTCCAAGAAATGAGTTTGATTGATAATCTCTCAGTCGCTGAAAACATTATGCTTCGGACATTTCCAGCCGAATTCGGAATTATTAGAGAGCGGCAGCTACTGGGGAGCGCAAGGCAACTTGCTGAAAAGGTAGGTCTTGGCTCAGTGGATCTTCATCAGCCAGTCTCAAGTCTCACTTTAGCGCAGCGGCAGCTTGTGGAATTAGCAAAGGCATTGTCCTGTCCGTTCCGCTTATTGATCCTTGATGAGCCCACAGCAGCTTTAACCGAGGCGCAAACTGAGATTATTCATGAGTTGTTGCGTGGAAAGGTCCAAANTAGTAGGGCTATTATTTATATTAGTCATCGCCTTGATGACGTCATGGAGCTTTGTGACAAGGTCTCCGTTTTGAGAGATGGAATTCTGATTAACACAAGGAAAACTTGTGATATTGATGCCACATGGCTAATAAAGGAGATGTCCGAATCGACCNGAGAGATAGAAGAAAAACATTGTTTTAAAGGACAAAAAAGTAAACGTCTCTCAGTTTTNGATATGGTCACACCAAGAACTAAGAATCCTATTGACTTAACTNTCCATGGGGGTGAGATTGTTGGATTAGCGGGGTTAGCGGGGTCGGGTAGATCTGAATTATTAAAAGCAATTTATGGGTTGGAGGAGCGTCTTTCAGGTTCAGTTAAAGTTCATTTAGAAAATGAACAATGGCTATCTCCCCAGAATGCNTCCGAATCAGTGAGTGCTTGCGTTGGTTTTATACCAGAGGACAGGAAGACNCAGGGTATTTTTCTTGGCCAAGATGTATGTTCGAATATTACTATTTCAAGTCTCAAGAGATTTTGCACTTGGCCAAAATCTTTGGATCTTATAAAAGAAAGAGAAGCCGTAACTGCGTTGATATCCAAGTTATCTATAGTTTGTAACAGTTTTTATCAGTCGATTGAGACCCTCAGTGGGGGGAACCAACAAAAAGCTTTAGTTGGACGGTGGCTGATGGCTAGCTGTAATATTCTACTCCTTGACGAGCCAACTCGAGGTATGGATGTGGGTGCTAAAGCTGCATTACACGATGAATTATTTGCCTTCAGGGATAGAGGTAATGGGCTTTTGATAGTATCAAGCGAATTAGAAGAATTGATGCTTCTATGTGATCGTATCGTCGTGTTATCTGATGGCGAATGCAGTGGAGAATTTACCAGACATGCTTGGTCGAAAGAGTTAATTTTAGATGCTGCTTTCCGAGCATACAAAGTAAAGAACACACAAACANCCAATGCTGAGAANAGCTTTGACTAATCAGCGTGTAGAGAATATTTACATTTTCCTTTCGCTATTATTATTGGTGGCACTTTTTGGTTTCACAACGGACCATTTTTTTTCTTTGCAAACTTTGTCAGCGATAATGAGTCAGCTACCCGCTCTCACGGTTGTTACTGTGGGTATGACCCTGGTACTTATTNTAGGAGGGATCGATCTTTCGGTGGGGTCGGTGGTAGCCTTGAGCGCTTGCATAATTGGGACTGTNATCGTTTCTCATGACATTCCGATGATTCTCGCAGTGTTGTTAGGTATCTTTTCTGGCACCATAACGGGCTTCTCAAGCGGGTACTTAATTGCTCGATTTAGCTTACCAGCTTTTATAGTTACGCTGGGAATGTTAGAAGTTGCANGGGGNATGGCATATCTTAGCTCAGATTCGCAGACGGTTTATGTTGGGTCCGATATGCAGAAATTAGCGTTGCCAATTACTGGCATAGGTATATCCATATCAATGATAANGGCCTTNCTAGTGGTGATTTCTGCGCACTTCNTGTTAACTCGCACCATATTTGGTCGGTATATTATTGCAATAGGCACCAGTGAGACAGCAGCGCGCATCTCGGGTATTAAAGTTNGACCNTACACAATTGGAGTCTTTACATTATCAGGAACTTTGGCTGGACTCGGTGGACTTTTTAACCTTGCATATATCGGTTCGGCAGATCCAAACACCGGTATAGGCTTGGAACTGTCTGCTATCGCNGCTGCGGTGATCGGTGGGACGAGTCTTATGGGAGGCCGGGGTTCCATNATAGGTGCCTTCATNGGTGTTTTGATTATAGCGGTCCTCCAAAATGGGTTAGCACAGTTGGGACTTTCAGAGCCTTCAAAGCGCATTATTACTGGGTTAGTGATAATTTTTGCAGTTTTAGCGGATCGTTTTAGAAGAGGGCTAAATAGGACAGATACCTGACTATCCTCACTTNGTATTTTTAATTAATTGTGGTATTGGCGGTCCAAAATAGAGGCTTTAATGGTCAATTGCTTNAGAAATTGCTCCTTTTTGCGCTGTACTATAGCTAAGGTTTCAGGTTGCAAAGCTGCNACATTTTTGGTCTCTCCGATATCANTTTTCAGATCCGTTAAGATCGGTGGATCATGAAGTATTCGGTTTTGGTCAAATGGATCTGCGGTCACGAAATGTAATTTACTCATGCCCACCCGAAATGCCCTAAGCTCCGAGCCGCTGTAATATGGGATAAATTGTCTTGGACTATTTCGACCTGTTGTCAGAGTAATTGATAAGTCAAAGCTATCCAGCGCTTCTTTGGCATGTTCAATACCCGCTAGACTGAGAAATGTGTTGTAAATATCGGTTTGNGCACCGAGTTCGTTTGAGATTCCTTGCTGGATTCGTGGNCCTTTAAAAATTGTCATAACCCTCAAACCGCCTTCGNATGAGGTTCCTTTCCCGCCCCTCAGTGGTGCAGCTGAGCCGGCATGATCTTTGTATCGCAACCATGGCCCATTATCGCTGGTAAAGACGATGTATGTGTTATCTACAATCTGCGCTTTTTCAAGTGCTCGCATAACTGCTCCAAGGCTCCAGTCAATTTCTTCAAGTACATCACCATACAATCCTTTGACACTNTTATTTACAAAGGGTTGCGAGCTGAAAAGGGGAACATGAGGCATACTGTGTGATAGCAATAAGAAGAAAGGTTTCTTGGCAGTTGCGGTACGGTGAATGAAATCAATGGATTCCTTGGTGTAGCGCTGGGAGAGCTGAGTTTGGTCGGCAGGCCTTTCTATTATTTCGTCGTTAAATGAGTTATTTGAGNTGCGGACACTGCGTTGCAGAGGGACATGCCAATCAGAATTCTGCGGATGCATTATCCTCTGATTTAATATTGGGCCAACAATTTCCCATTTTTTTCCTACNAATGCCGGCTCTTGAAAGATATTGGTGGAGGTGATTCCCTCAACCTCCCAATCCATATCATTAGAGTAGGGTATACCCAGCCATTCATCAAACCCGTGCCGAGTCGGTAACGCAAAGCTGGCGTCCCCTAAATGCCACTTGCCAAAAATGGCTGTAGCATAGTCGTTTTGTTGGAAAATTTCAGGGAGGGTTATATATTCTTGCGGTATGCCTTTAGTACTTCCTGGCCAGAAAACTGATATTTGGTCTCCATAGAGGCCACTTCTTACCGGAAGATTCCCGGTAAGTAACGCGCCTCGACTCGGACTGCAAACTGATGATGTCGCATAAAAATCAGTCCAACTTTGTCCCGACGCTACNAGTTGATCNATGGCGGGGGTGTTTAGTTTTTGGTCCGAAAAGATACCCAAATCTGAATAGCCAAGATCGTCTATGTAGATAATTATGAAGTTAGGTTGTTTTTTTTGAGTNCCCCAGGATTGGAATGTAGTGCCAAGTANAGCAATTAATAGCAATATGGAAAAAAAGTTNTTCTGGATAACCATACGCCATACTTTATCACATTGTCTTTTTGGNNGTAGTGNTAGTGGAAATTTACTTTTTAACCACGATTGTGTGATTCGCACAGGTGGCGACACTCGATGTGTGACAATNCANTTGGGAAGCTCAATTGGTCAACTTCACTGTGTCATACNTCGATTTTTTGTCAAGACCTGGCGACAAGCCCGATAACCAAATTAATCTTGTTGAGATTGAACATGGGTTANTTGTCACCCNAACTGAGTGTCGAAAAATAGGCTGGGTGCCGATCTTTGCCTCCTTAGAAATGCCTGGAAAAAAGTGGTAGACGGATTTGAATTTGTCAGAGGGTGGGCCAAATTCAGAATTGATAAAGGATTATTGACCTCATGCTATATCCTTTTGCCAAAGTATTTGTTATTAAAATGAAGTGAAAAACAATTCTTTTACATCAGCTTTTTAATTCAAAATTTAATTCTATTAACAGCGTCTGAAATTTTTTTATTAGCCTTTGTGATTATGTTTAGATTATGTTTGTTCACGTTTTGCCTCTCGTCCAATAAACCGTAACGCCGTGCTCTATTGAGATGAAAAGCCCCGCAGAGATGAAAACCTATGCATCCCGGATTGTTAAAAACTTTCCACAAAATTTCTGCATACCACGCGCCATCNTTTACAGAAATTTCTCCTGGCTTTGTATCCCAATTGATTTTTGCTGAGTCGGCCAACAAAACCGGTTTCCCGGTTTCGTGAAAGAAAAATTTTAGCGTTTCTACTGGATTAACGAAGTCCTGAAAAGAGAGGATGTCGACATANGGTAATGCTGCTTTGACAACCTGCATAGAAATGGGAGCATTGCCCTCATACCGATCACCCAAGATAAGGTGATGTTTGTCATACCGACGGATCGCATCATAAATGGTTTTATAATATTGCGTGGCGAGTTGACTTACTGCCTTTAGACCAGTTTTTGTATCCAAGAGGCTAGGGTCAATAATTGGTCCTCGCCACTGGTTGTGCGGACGGGTATGTATCCAGGTAGGGCAATCGCTGAAGAAATATCCTATTAAATTTTTCTCAAGTGCTAACGCTCCGCAGTGTGATCGGGCAACATAGTCCACCCACTCTACCCACTCAGGATTAAAAAAATCAAAATGTAATGTATGCTTTTCCCATTGATGCGATTCCGTAAAAGGTAACATATGACAATACGGCATGTTTAACGTTCGGTATTCATCGATTGTAAAGGAGCGAGAATGCGCCCAAGTTCGAACGGTCACGTCTTGTACCCAACCGATTGTGTTAAACGCCCACGCCTGAATATTGGGGACTATCGATTTTTCTATCCATTGTAATGTGCTGCCACCAAATTGGTTGCGCCAAATATCAATATTTTCTGGGTAACGAAGACTCGCAGGGTCAAAATGGTTTAGACCGACTGAAAAAAATGGCTTTTCGTCAGGAGTTGTGAGCCAAAAGCGCTTTTTGTTATATTTTAGTTTAAAAAAGTTTTTAGATGACTTAGCTGATCCGGTTGAGGATCCTCTGCTCGCAAAATTTTCATGCCAGGGAATGGGTGCGGCTATTGCCAGTAAACCCTTGATAAAATTCCTTCTTTCCATTTTTATTTTTACCTACCACAAATTTTCAATTAAATATGAATAACAACGCTCTTTTTAAGTGCATCAGCGTTGATATGTTAACAGGAGCTTATTTAGTATGACCGTGATTAATATTCCGATCATCTGTTAATTTTCATCAAATCCACTANCGGGCATGCTAGTCATGGTCAAACTAGAGTGTGTTAGGTTTCCCTATTCGATGAATTTTCTGAGGCAAGCTCATAGANTCTTGAAGCAAGATTTGTAATCACTTTTTCCATTTCGGCATAGAAAACTCCATCAACTGACATGAGGCCCTGATGTTGAGCATTTTCCTTGCCCGGCATCTCTTTTGATGTATCGATAATCCCACACATATGCCATCCAACAAAGTTAGGTATTTTTAAGGCATTTTCCATAAATTTTTTTGTCCAATCGGCTCTTTGTAGCTGATCTCTGGCGTGGGGTCTTCCATGCGGCGAGGGGGTTAACTCNGTGGGACTAGAGTAGGACGAATCACCATTTAGTATAGGTAATTTTACGATNGGNAACCACTTGNTAAGNAGTTCTTTTTGTTGCTGCCAAGGCGCATAATATTGAATATTNATAACCTCNCTATATTTGGCAACTACCTGAAGATACTGATCNAGCGCNTCGCTGTTACCATTTAATTTGTCACCAAAAAANAGATGGTTTTTGTCATACTCTCTTAATGCAGATTTCGCTACTGAATAATACTGCCTCANACATTTNTTCAAGAATAACGAATTATCTCTGGCCTCTGCATCATTTGCTGGAGGNTGATCTGCTCGCCAGTTCTGTGCCAAAAGTAGTGAGTTAAAATCGGTAAATTGTGTTCCATAAACGTAATTAAATTGTTGGATATGTGGATAGATTTGTTTGATCGTAGTTACATACGCAATCTTGCCGGGCGCGTTTTTCGGCAAATTACGTAGCTTCCTTGGCCACGTAGTGGTTCCATAATGGTCTGCCTCAGAATCAGTGAGAGGCGGACAATCAGACATTGCAAAACCGAGAACCATTGGATCTTCCGAGCGAGGTCTCACTTCGTTTCGTGCTTTGTTACGGCAGGTTAAAATAAANTCAGGCGAAAAAACATCAGCATATACATAGGCCTTAGGATTTTTATAATGTGATAAAAGGAGGGGCTCATAAGGTGCTACATAAGGAAAAGGCGAGTTGCCGGGCGGGTCTGTTAATGGAGGCGCAGTAGTGTGGATACCCAGAGTATTTAGACCGAGACGACTTAGGTCATNAATGACAGATTCGCGAAATGAACTAAGCCACTTGGCATCAAAGGTCTTCCGAGCATTAAATTTCTTGTTCCAAATATGTCTATTATATGTTTGCGCCCACCACTCCATGTGGTAATGGTTGATACCAAATGATATGAAGGCATTCCCTCGGGGCGTCACGAACCACCAACGAGCTCCGTCATTTTCGACTCGGAAATAGCCGGTGGCAATAAATTTCTTCTTCTTCCATCCACCATATTTATCTAATGAGTCATGACTATTACCGCGAAAGGGAGCGCAAGAGGATAAAAGAGGAAGGCTCAACAAAGACATTGCTCCTTGGAGCAAATTTCTTCTCGTTAATCTGTGGCCTCTCATTTTTACTTGAATCAATTGTCAAAAGTTTTTTTGTAATGGGTGATTATCTGTGTGTTGAGATTGGCTCGGAATCAACTTGTTGCAATAAATGTATAATCTCAGANTGAAAATTCTCTTCAGATTAACGTAACTTTTTTTGTTGTCCAAACACACTAGGTTTCGATGGGACCACCCGCATCAATCCAGTCGCTGATTCCACCGACATTAGAGACACTTGTATAACCCATGTCTTTTAACGTCTTTCCGCTTAATGCGGCCATCCCGCCGGCGCCGCAAACTAAGACAATATCAGATTCTTTTCTCAATGCCTTGTTATGGAAGTCGGTTTCGTCGTCAGCTGCAAACTCGATGAATCCTCGGGGTATTCTCAAAGCGCCAGCTATGGTGCCCGTGGAGTTGATTTCTGCACTATCTCGCACGTCAACAAATACTGAATCCCCGGCTAGATGTTTCTTAACACCCTCGGCTGCACTGATTCTCGGACAAACACTATCTGCCTCGCTTAAATAGTCTTTAGCTCGTTTCATGATGTAAATTTCCTTAATTGCCATGACCCGGTCTAAGTTTACAACAAAGATGAGGATCCCGCATTAGATTGCATCAGGAGTTACAGATAAGTTCTAAAGCCCATTTGCTGAGGATGTNGTATTATTTTNGACTTGAAATTGGGTTGCTTTAATTTGTAGTAAGGACTTTGAAAATATAGGAGGTTTTTTTCAGAGACATTAGTGTTATTCAGACAGCTACTTGAGGGAAATTCATTTGGTTGTAAATAGTATTGCTTTGGTTGGTGCTAGTGCGCGATCAGAGAGATAGCTTTAAATCTATGGAAGCACTAATTACAGAGGGTTATGACNTGATTCCGGTAAATCCCAACNAGCGCGATAGTTTAATACTGGGNANGTTATGTTACGCAAGCCTTACCAAGTATAAAGTTCCAAAATATTTTTTACTCGAGGCAATTCAAAAGACTTCAACTGGAAAAGTANAGAAATTCGAGCTCTAAAAGCGCTCTTTCAAATTAATTCGGTCATAAATCATAGTATTAGGCTACGATGTGGAAAGAATGGCTATTTANAGCAAACGCTCAAGAAAAAAACTTTTTGACATATTATTTAGGTCCCTCGAGGAATCCGTGAATATGTCGCGATAATTTCTGAGTTGCCTGACAATAATGCTCGAGCATCTAACGGTTGTTTTATGTTGTTTTCACAAAAAAAAAGTCTTAAGAGGGAATGCATATCATTATTTTTGGGAGCATCCTTCCGCCGATTATTTGGTTGGATCTAATGTTCAATTAAAGCACTAAAAAACAGCTTACTACCAAGGTTAGTGTAAATAAAAAACTTTGGACAATTTGGAAACACGCTCAGGATAATATTGTGCACAAGATATTACAGATCATGAAGATCCGGTAGCTTGTATTAGTACCGCGATTTTATTGATTACTCTTGTTTGTGCTTTCGTTATNATGGCAAATATATTATTTAACTAATTTNNCATTGGGCTTGGATAAAAATTAAACGATTCTTAAAAACAGAGGCTTTAGAGAACTTTGGTTTTGGTACACAAATCCGCAGATCCCCGTTCTTCGAAGCTACTGTCCGTCACGGTGCTACCGGNTTCTCGGTATATAATCATATGTACATNCCCAGAGATTTCGGTGATCCAGAAAANAACTTCTGGAACCTAATANGTAGTGCTACNTTGAGCGATGTTTCGGTTCAGCGTCAAGTGGAGATAACCGGCAGAGACGCGCATACTTTTACGCAGCTCTTAACACCAAGAAATTTATCCAACATCGCAATAGGTCAGTGTAAATANGTACTCATAANAGACGAACAAGGCGGTATTCTTAATGATCCAGTATTACTTCGTCTGGAGGAGAATCGCTTTTGGTTGTCGATTGCAGATAGCGATATTTTGTTGTGGGCAAAGGGAGTGGCAATTAATTCAGGATTAGAGNTAAAAATTACAGAACCCGACGTCTCTCCCCTTCAGCTTCAGGGACCAAAATCTGGCGAGATAATTCACAAGCTGTTTGGGGATCGCGCGCGTTCGCTTGATTATTATTGGCATGATCATTTTAATCTGGAGGACATGTCGGTAGTGGTCTCAAGAACGGGCTGGTCTAATGAGCTTGGGTACGAAATCTATCTAAAAGATGGTAACAGAGGGACCGATCTCTGGGAGGCAATTATGCTAGCTGGACAAGAGTTTGGTCTCAAACCCGGCCACACCAGTACAATTCGACGCATTGAGGCTGGAATGCTCTCGTACCATGCAGATATGGATTCAACAACTAATCCGTTCGAGTTAGGACTGGATCGTCTGGTTGACCTTGAAATGGAGGCAAAATTNATCGGCAAAGANGCACTAAAAAAAATAAGAAGCAAGGGAATAGAACGNAAACAGNTTGGGATAGAAATCGCCGGTGGACAGTTGGCGCGNCCAAATNCTCAAATCTGGAGGTTGTATGCAGGGGGCGNGGAAGTAGGAAAAATAACTTCTGCCGTATATTCTCCTCGCTTAAAAAAGAATATTGCATTGGGAATGGTATCAGTCAAATTCAGTATGTTAGGCACCGAGCTTAACATAGGAACAGAGAGGGGTGTCCGTCATGGAGTTGTCGTTCAGAAGCCGTTCTTCGATCCTCAAAAACAAATACCTAATCAGTCTAATGCTGCGACAGCCAATGTTCCTAGCCTAGATTAGGCTATTGACGAACCCCCACAATACCGGAGTTTGCACATGATGTTCAGAAATTGTGCCTATTTTGATACGTCTTGATGATTCAAACTCTCGACTCGTAGAGAGATCATTATCTGCANGCGCCCTTTTCTGGNCATTGTAAACNCAATTCATTCCAATCTGCCCAAAAAAAGTATTATAGTGTCGTCACTGTTGCATTTCTGATCTTTGAATGGAGCGTAAATCAAATGGAGATTTTGACCTCATTACCGATTTTACAGATTGTAATACTCGTTTTTATATTGATTGTGTTCAAATCTTGTATTCTCTTTGTGCCACAGAATAGAGCTTTTGTGATTGAGCGGTTCGGTCGATATCAGTCGACTAAGGAGGCGGGTCTCGGGTTTATCTTGCCGGTCATCGATAGAATTGGAGCGGATAGATCTCTCAAAGAGCAAGCCGTCGATGTGCCAAGTCAAAACGCGATAACAAAAGATAATATATCCCTTACAGTTGATGGCGTTCTGTATTTCCGTGTCCTTGATCCNGTNAAAGCAACTTATGGAGTCGATGATTATGTTTTTGCAGTGACGCAACTCGCTCAGACCACAATGCGATCCGAGTTGGGAAAAATGGAGCTAGATAAGACTTTTGAAGAGAGAGATATGCTTAATACAAATATTGTCACTTCCATAAATGAGGCATCGTCACCATGGGGTATACAAGTTCTTCGTTATGAAATAAAAGATATTGTTCCACCTAAATCGGTGATGGATGCAATGGAAGCGCAAATGAAGGCAGAGAGAGTCAAAAGGGCGCAAATCCTTGAATCGGAGGGAGATCGTCAGGCAGCTATCAATCGCGCTCAGGGAGAACAGCAGTCCGTGGTGCTGGCGGCGGAAGCCGATAGAGATGAGCAAGTGCTGCGAGCAGAGGGTGAATCTAGGGCGATAGTAGCGGTTGCAGAGGCAAAAGCCGAAGCAATTAAAAGAATTGGAGAGGCTGCAGATACTGATATGGGTCAGAAGGCAATTCAACTTGATCTGGCGACAAAGGCAATCGAGGCAAAGCATGCGGTTGCAAAGGAGTCCTCTGTCGTCTTACTACCAGACTCTGCGAGTGATGCGTCCGCGGTGGTCGCGCAAGTTATGTCGATTATTAAATCAATCAACGAAAAACAATCAGGTTAAAATGTTGTCCACCGATTTCTCCACAATCATCATAGTGCTCGGTGTNGTTTGTTTTATTGTTGAAGCTGTTGCCTTCGGTTTCTCCTTAGTCATCTTGGCCTCCTTTGGCCTTTCNCTGATAGTGACTGGACTGTTGATGAATGTTGGTATCATTTCGCAATCCATCGGGTTTGCTTTGGGTGTAATCGGGATTCTTACTGTATTCATAACCGCAGCGCTTTGGGTTCCCTTAAACCAATTAGGCAGGACAACAAGGCATGAGGCGGTGAAATCGGATCTTGTGGGTCATCGCTTTACGATAGATATGGATTTGAAGGTAGGCGACAATTTGGTACATCGTTACTCTGGTGTTGATTGGATGGTTGCAAGCAGCTCTCACATCAAAGCCGGATCGATGGTAGAGGTAAAACAAGTTGAAGTTGGTATTTTATGGGTTGGTGCGGCACAGCGTTAAGTCATTTTTTNCTCCCAAGTCGTGTGATTATCCTTAAAAATTACATGAATTTACTTAGGGAGTTTAAATCAAATTTTTCAACTAAGATTTAATAAGTGTGACCGGTTCCTCTGTGAGCGTNNAGATAGCTCATCATACTGTGAATTAATCAATCAATTTAGATTATGTTTTAATGAAGATTATTCATGACGAAGAGCTTCGATTGGTTGGAGTTTCGAAGCCTTCAATGCTGGATAATAACCAAAAAATATNCCAATGACTGCGGAAAACAGGAAGCTAATCCCTATGACATGGTACTCAATAACCGCCGCAGTGTTTGCATAGGACTCGATAAGGAATGTTGCGCAGACAGCGCTAACTATTCCAAGAAAACCGCCGATACAGCATAGCGTTGTAGCCTCCACTAGAAATTGGGTTAGAATATCCGAGGGTTTTGCACCAACGGCCATTCGAAGACCGATCTCATTGGTGCGTTCAGAAACCGAAACAAGCATTATATTCATGATACCGATCCCACCCACTATGAGACTGACCGCTGCCACAGCGGCGAGAAGGCTGTTAAATATCTTCTCAGACTCTGCGTTTGCAGCATAAATTTCAGACATATTTCTGACTCTGAAGGTATCGCTTTCACCCGGCGGAATCTTCATGCTTATTCTTAATGCACTTGAAATGTCCTCCTCGGCTAAAACCATGTCATAACCATCGAGTATTTTTACTGCAATAGAGCTCACGGACTTGGGACTATGCTTACTTACTCCAGTGATTCGTTTTCGTACAGTCTCCAGAGGTACTAGTGCTCGATCATCTAGATCGCTACCCCACATACTTTGGCCTTTTACTTTCAGNGTACCCACTACTTTTGCATTGAAATCATTAATTCGCACGATTTGTCCCANCGCCTCTCCGGCCCCAAAAAGTTCCTCGCGAACTGTAGCCCCCAGTATCACCACCTTTGCCGCTGATCTTTGCTCTCTGTCGGTGAATTCTCGTCCCTCTAAAATATTTAAATTCCTCGCAATAAAAGCCCCGTTATCGATCCCATCAATTTCTGTACGCCAGTTAATATTTCCAAAAATTATTTGGCCTTGAGATCTCAGTGAAGCGCCTGCACGATCGACTCCAGGGACATCGGTTTCGATGAATTGCTGTTCCTTCACAGATAATTTTTGAATAGTGCCACGGGCCTTTGCAACCGTGCCTTGTCGTCGGTAATTATTCATAACTATGAATATGTTTCCTCCTAGCGAATCAAGTTGACGGTCTATTTCCCTTTGGGCACCAGCCCCAAGTGCTACCATTACAATTACTGCTGCCACGCCTATTATTACCCCGAGCATGGTCAGTAAGCTGCGCATTAAATTTATTCGAAGAGCGGTTAGTGCTATTTTGATTAATTCGATAACCCTCATTTATTTAGCTCAATGAATTGACAGCTGCAGGCATGGCTCTGTATTTTTGTAGCTCTACTGAGGCATTTGAGGGTTCCGAGTAGCCGTCGTGAATGAGATTGCCGTCACGAAAAGTTAAACGACGTCCCGCAAAAGCTGCAATATCGGTCTCGTGGGTCACCAGGATGAGGGTGGTGCCATTGGCATTAAGCTCTTGCAGGAGTTGCATTAGGCTCAGGCCGGTTTCAGTATCGATCGCCCCAGTTGGCTCGTCAGCCATTATAACACTGGGATTGTTTACCAACGCTCTTGCTATTGCGACCCGCTGCTGCTGTCCGCCCGAGAGCTGCGACGGATGGTGATCCTGACGATCTAAAAGACCNACTTGAGCNAGGCAATNCTGAGCTCTCTTAATCCACATTGTTTTATCTAAATTGGAGTAAAAAAGGGGCAACATCACATTGTCAAGCGCACTAGTTCTGGGCAACAAGAAAAATTGCTGAAATACAAATCCAATTTTAGTATTTCTCAATGTTGCCAGTTGATTTTTTGAAAATCCTATTATTCTCCTCCCCTCAAAATAGACCTCACCGCTACTTGGGTTATCCAAAAACCCAATCATATTCATAAAGGTAGACTTTCCGGACCCTGATGGGCCCATAATAGANACGAACTCGCCCTCATGAATTTTGACTTCCACTGACTTGAGCGCGTGTATTCTTTCCTCTCCAACATCATAGGACTTGCGAAGTTGGCAAACTTGAATTATGGGGGCTCTGCCTGGCATCATTTAAGCCTTTGCTGACGACTGACGCGGACGATTACATCATCAGCTATTTCAAGGCTTTTGCTGGAGATTTCGGTATACTCATCATTGGAAATCCCGGTTCTCACGGAAAAATTTATTGGTTTTCCATTTTTTAATACCCATATTTCTCCTGTTCCGCCGCCATCCCGCATTTCCATCCGTTTTTTTCGCCCTAAGTTTGAAAATTTAGCGAATTGTTCCTCGGTAAGAATAAGTTTTAGCTGATTGCGGAATTTCTGTCTTAACGAGTCGTTCCTACTGTCACCGCGCCAGTTTCCGCGATTATTGGACATCTGGCTGATCATATCTTCTAAGATAGGTTTGACGAGCAGCTTTTGCTCTTCAGATAGGTCCAATTGCTGCATCATTTCGTGAATCGGGTGTATATTTTGCTTCTCTGGAGCACCCACTGGACGGAATCGTAGTGCCGAGTTTGGAACGCGGAGAACACCTTCTTTCTTTCCTAAAACGATATCGATGTTGGCCGTCATACCTGGCAGCAAGCTGCCATCTTGATTGGATGCAGCAATAATTACTGTGTAAGTGACAACATTTGAAACTGTTTTTGATGCCTTTCGAACTTGAGAGATGTATCCTTCGTAAATTCTTTTTGGGTGAGCATCTACTGTGAAACGGACTTTTAGGCCTTCCTCTAGTTTTCCTATGTCAGCTTCATCAATATCTGCCTCAATCTGCATTTGTTCGAGGTTCTGAGCGATCATAAATAAAATGGGAGCCGAGAAGCTAGCTGCGACGGTCTGTCCGATATCTACACGGCGATCAATCACAATTCCTGATACCGGGGAGCGAATATCAGTCCTCTCTAGGTCAAGGTTTACTTGCTCTAGCTGAGCTTCCCGCTGAAGAATGTTTGCTTTAGATGCCTCTATCTGGGCAATACGTAGCGATTTATCTGCTTCGGCAATTGCGAGCGCTGCATCACTTTCATCAAGATTTGACCTGCTAATTAGGCCACGGCTGAATAATTCTTTCTGACGTCTATGGCTTTGCCTGGCTAATTGAAATTGCGCAACTGATTTTGTATGCGATGCAATTTGCTGCTGAAGATTTGCTTTAGCCATAGCCAGATCAGCATTTGTTTGCCTCAGTCTTGCCAGAAGGGTTCGATTGTCAAGCCGGGCAATGAGTTGACCTTTTTTAACGATCGAGTTGAAGTCTACCAAGAGCTCGCTGATAACGCCGGAAAGCTCAGATCCAACGTCAACTGTAACTAAAGGGCTTATCGCTCCAGCGGCACTTACAAGACTCTCGATGTCGCCTTTGCTAAGTGAATAAGTTTGATAGGACATTTGTGAATCAAATTCTTCGGGTTTCAGTAAATAGTATCCACCGAAGACCAAGATTGCCGATGAAGAAATTACCATTAATAGTCTATTCAAATTACACACGCTTTAAAGGATTATGCTTATAATTATGACATACCTGTAAAGGTTACGCTTTTTGTCTGAGTGATTAAATTACCCTCAAAATAAAAGTTCGATAGGTCAGCTCAAGTTGCTACGAAGTACAAAAAGCAAAACATTAAAAGCGCTTATGTCCTTCGGTAAGATCTTTTATATTAAACAAATAAAACATCATAGAGTCCTCTTCCCAGTCAAATTATTATATATCGAATAAACAAAACTATGGACATCACCGTATAATAAGTTAATAATTTTTAATTGGGGGTCCTGTGATTCTAAACCATCGGTTCTGCGGATTAACAGCAATAGTATGTTTTCTAATTGTTTTGGCCTCCTGCGGCAGTAATGAGTCAGAGACGCCAAATTTGCCGCCACAATTTGTCACAGAGCTTGAAATTGCCGTTAACGAGAATTCAACCTCTATAGGCACAGCTTTAGCTACAGACCCCGAAAACGACTCATTGACTTTTACCATAAGCGGACCAGATGCCACCGAGGTAGCCGTTTCCAGAGACGGTAACATGCGCTTTCTATCACCAAAGGATTTTGAGGCACCATCTAGCGCAGATGGCGATAACCTCTATGAGGTCATTGTCGAAGTCTCAGATGGAGAGTCGACTACTAGTGAACAATTTAATATAAGTATTATTGATGAAAGCGAGTTGTATATTGATACATATTTTCCGTTTGAAGAAGACGAGGTCAATTATGCAGAATTCAACTCGGTTGAGTCAGCGATGGCAGTTGACGAGGTGTTCTCCACAGATAGCAGGTTGTGGGGTTTTAAATTTATAAGTGACCAGGCTTACCTGACTACAAGGCAAGACGGTGTTTTCTTTTTACATGATTTGGTGACAGAACAAAAATATTCATTCGACGTATCATCCAAGATAAACCTTTACTCAGAGGGGCAAGGAGGGCTCTTTAATTTTGACATAGCAAAAATCTCTGACACCAGCTTTCAAATTTTCTTCGCAGCATCAATCGTGACACAGCAATCTGGCTATGCTTTAGCGCTGTACAGGTTCGAGCTTACGTTGGGTGATGAGCCGATTTTCTCTGACCCAGTAAAGCTTTTTGAGGCGGAGCCTGATGAAACCTCCAATCAGCATTTTGGCGGAGACGTCTTATTGGTTGGTGACGTGCTTTACGCCACTTCCGGAGATCGGCGCTGCAGAGCGTGTGCACAATCACCAGAAAGGTATAACGGCAAGGTGCTTAGATTTCAAATTCAGCCAGATGCTAGCCTCTCAGCTCACCCACAAAATACGGTAAATGCGGACTCGCGAAAAGAAATTTATTCGCTTGGGCACCGAAATCCTCAAGGGATAGATTTGGTTTCTGAATTTGGAGAAATAGTCGTTTCTGAGCACGGCCCGCAAGGTGGTGACGAAGTAAATGTTTTAAAGCTTGGTGCAAACTATGGGTGGCCTCTGGTCACCTTAGGTGAGGAGTACGGGGGGGGGCTAATTGGCGAGACGCAACTGCCTGGGTATCAGGATTCAGTTACACACTACATTCCGTCGATTGCACCTAGAGGAATCAAATATATACAAGAAAATCAGTTATTTCCAGAGCTTGATAACAGTTTCCTTATAACTTCCTTAAAGTTCGAGCTGATGTTGGTCTTGAGTCTTGACTCAATCAGGCCAAGACATAGATATATTAATTTATCCGGCTATGGGAGGATCTCATCATTTGATATCAATTCAGTCGGTGAAATATTCTTTGTAACCCACTCGACGCCTGGGAAAGTGTTTCGAATTCGCTAGTTTCCTG
>PBJN01000044.1 GCA_002720735.1 Porticoccaceae bacterium | reverse complement strand
CCATATCTCTCCTCTTTATCCTAAGCTTAGTTTGGCCCTCTGGAGTCCCCCAATTTTCTTTCCAAAGTGCGCCATTATCTTTACGTGTAAAGATTATTTGGAACATCTCGTTCTCAAGAAGAAGTCTGCTTTCATCTTCAGAACCAACAGTACCTAATTTTATTTTTCAAACTACTTTTCCTACAAAATAATTTCTACATTTTTACTATTTTTGTTATCTTCAGACAATGTCAGTAGACACGAAATGGTGAGAGAAATTAAGAAGGTTAGTTTTGTCAACAACCTGAAAAATATTCCAGGCTGACGGCTTCCACGACTACCACCAGCCACCACTGACGAGTGCCTTCTTTACCCAAGCCATGCTAAGAGTCATTCCAAGAGAAATCATTCCCAGCGGGATAGTTAACAAGTCTCTCCCTTTTGAATTTCCTCAGGAAAACAGCAAAAAGGCAAATAAGAGGAGCATGGAATGTACCTACTGAAGTTTTGTAAAGCAACCTCACCGGTTTTTTTAAGACCAAAAGTTCAAGAACCCAAGTCCTAAATGGGTTTAATTTAAAAACAGAATCTTGCTAAGTTAAGTTTCAAACGAATACTCTATTGCACACTGAATATTCATTGTGAACCGAGTTACTACACTGTACCACAAATCAATGATGCGGCTCGGGCCCTGTTACACCTCCATCGTAAAAATGGTTTTGTAAAACGAAGAAACTTAAAAACTAGGTCTACCGCAGCCTCTGATGGAACGACTAGTGGTTTAGAAAAACGATTGATAACACGGTATATTCTTATTTACTGACGAGGACGACCAAAAACAACTAGTTCCAAGTTACCTTTGCCGTAAATTCTTTTAGCGAGAGCTCACCATCACCATCAACATCGCGCTTCCTGATGCGCCCTTTAGTTTGGCTCTCTGGAGTCCCCCACTTTTCCTCCCATCGGCCACCATTGTTCTTGTGAGTGGTAATCATTTCTAACATTTCATCGGCAGACAGGGTCTCGCTGTCGTCCTGATCCCATTTCTCAAACTGTTTCTCTTTCCATGTCTGCTCGGGTGATCGCTGAATCATGTGATCTGACGAGAGTAATGAATTTGGATACAAAAGTGCACTTGCAGTTAGAAGGATGAATGATCGGCTTGCTTTTTTGAGGATGCTCATAATTTACTCCCTAACCATATCACTGGTTTCACGAAAAAGAGTTGATGTCAAAACCATATTTGTATTTTAATAATTCACTNCAACCTAAAATAAACTCACCCTTCGCAGATTAAAGGCTGCTGAATTAACCTAGTTCTCCAAATAACGCTACCATAATCACCTGTGTCTAGCTTGGAGCTATTACTGGCTCCTCAGCAATTTGTTTCCCTTAAAAAAAAACCCGAGGAAGATTTTTACTTCCCCGGGATATCCTCATGAGATTAATTACTTACACTAATTAGATTTATGGCTATCCTNCGGGAACTGACCTCATTCTAGTGGTGCTACACACAATGGATAATAATTCGCCCAGTTTTCTGGTGCAAATACATCATCAAGATCATTNACCACAGTTTCTGTGTCGGTTGCACCTGCATAGTTAGTCGTCGCAAGTCTTACATAATCTGATGGCTCTCCTTCAACAAGCACACCCGCAGTAACCTGGGCCGCATCAGCAGCATAAACNCGTTTATTNCCCTCAAAGCCTGAAAATCCGGCTGCCACAGCGTCCGCAACAGTAGAACCCTGCGTCCAACCAGGCCACAATTCTATTGCATATGCCCTAGCACCAGTTCCAGTCCANTAATGATCAAATCGGTGTCTCGGCCATCCAAACGTCGCATCCCACGTGCCAGCAGCAAGATGTGGAACCAGATTAGCCTTCACCTCCGCTGCGGTAGCAAGACGCCCATTTATCGACGCACAGTACGAGTGCGCATCCTCTGTTGCCGTCCAATTTCCAGTATGAGTGTAAGTCTGTCCAGTAGTATCCAGCGCAAACCTAGCAGGAAGTGCTACCGCTAACTTGATTCTCATCTTGCGGAAAGACAAGGTGCCAATATTTTCAGTATCTGAACCACCACCGGTACCATAAGTAGCTCCCGGAGCCTCACCAGAAATTGGCGGCCTAACCCACCTAAGCCCACCAGCATCAACATACCCCTTCACCGTAACCCCTTCTTTCACACGGTTCGGCAAAGCTGCATCATAAACCACATCAGGCANNACNGTTANAGCACTCGTCGGCTCAGTACTTACTGTNCCATGGAAGTAAATATTGTCGAGGTATACAGTAGGTGATCCGCCATCAGGATCTGCATCAGTCTTGAATTGAAAGACGTCAGTCAAGTCCAGACTGGAGTTGCCCGTTGTGTAGTGAGACAGAGGAATATCAACACTTACCCACTCCTCATTCGTTACAGTTAACTCAAATGGATACTCACCACCAGCTGATTCAATCAATGAAAAACGTAGCGTTGTAGCATTCGGCGTCCAAAAATCAAGATGAACGTGCGTGTANCCAGACACATCCTGGGCAGTAAACTCCATGCCCTGATAGTTCAGACTCTCATACTTCAATACGTTCCCACCATCAGCAAGTGTCTCAGTAGATTGTACCGTCGCTTGATTCCAGTTTGGATTAAAGTTTGCACCATCGATGCTAGTGTAAGTATCGCTAAATATTGACAATACACTACTCGCATCCGCTGTTGGTGCTGCCGCAGACTCAGTTGGAACCGCTAATACCGCCGGCTCCGTTCCAGTCGCATCAATCACAATATTATCTACACCAATGTGGTTATGGTCATTCCAAAGCACTACGTACTTAACATGCGTCGGGACTCTATCTACTCCATCCTTAGACACCGATGCTGGAATCGTGTATTGAAAGCTGTAGTTAGACCAGGCAGAACCATCACCTACCACTGCAACTCTCATATCTCCCGTATCAGTCAATCTGTCATTGTAAGTAAGACCTACATCTTCGTTATAAATCTCCACTTTCAAACCAACAACACCTGCAGATTGACCAGCAGCAGTTGAGAATATCTTGCTGTCCATTGTTACGTTGTAAATATATCCAGCCGATAAACCAAGCGTCGATAGCTCTGCAGGACTCTGGGATATTAATACCCATCCAGAAGCACCACCATTNTCACCATCAGAATTACAGGACCAATATCCGCCCGTATTTCCACCCTCAGTCGGGAAAGANGAACACGCAGAACCATCACCCTCAAGAACCCACTGAGTACTCGGACCACTCACATCATCAAAATTCATGTTCACCCGGTAAGGAAACACCTCAGCTACAGCACCACCATCCGAACCACTGTCAGTACCACCATCAGTACTACCTCCAGTATAGTTGCCTAGAGTTATGACTGNTTCCAGTGTTTCAGTTTTTGGATCACTAGTGCTTCTCGCACAAACGCCATAGTCATCGAGGTAGTCCTCTGGCTGACTGTTCCAATGATCAATATTAAAGGTACCGTCATCGACACTTCCAGGCTTACGCTCAAAATACGTGTCATTATGCGCCCAGTCGGCTGAAGTACCAATACTATCATCAGCGTCTTGCCCATCAGCGCCAAACTGGCTTACAACAACCCCATTCATAACAACCTGATAGCCGTCGTCGCCATTCGTTGAGGCTGTTACTGTGACGGCATTCTCACCCTCCGTAAGCGTAGTGCTCGGGAAGTCCGCCTGCGTCATAGCAAGATCTCTGACGAGATAAACGTGGCGATCAGTCACCTTGCCGAGCGCCCGGATTTCATCAAAGTAGTCTTGACGATCCGCAAATGCGGCACCATTCAACATGTAGCCGACAGAAACAGTATTTGGATCGCTAAAGTCCACCGTTCCCCCAACATAAAGCTCGACTACCTTTATGAACGGACTTGTACAATTTGTTTCGATNACTTTCGTTATTGAAACAGTACCCACAGGNACGGCGACCACATTTACGGTCCTTGTCTTCTCCTCCGCCGCATTCATGGCCNCATCACTGACATTAAAGGTCACCGNATAACTACCGATGGTNGAGGTGTCAACTGCAGACGCGTCAATTGTAACCGTCTCACCAGTGTCCGCTGTCGCACCCGCATCTGTGTAGGTGGATCCCTGTTCAACCGACACAGTCGCATCACCAATCAACGTGATTACTGGCGCAGTTGTGTCTGCTGGAGCAGAGGTATCACCACCATCCGTGCTCGCTGCACTACAGCTACCATAAGCTACAACAGGCAATACGATATCCGCCTCAGCAACATCTACGAAGCGATCGTTGTATTGACCCATGTTACAGCCTTCAGCAGCTATACTGTCAGCATCTTCAAATCCGTCCCAAGTGCCAAATGAGGGCTGGTTACGGAACTTATATAGGTACTGCGCATTCTGAGGCAAATCCACGGTTACCGACCATAAGTCACTGCCATTGTCACTCATGGCAACTCCATCCTGACCAAAATAACCNCCCGCAATATACACGCCATCAGGGTGGGTNGTAACTGCTGACATATCAACCTGGAAGGTAACAGCTACCGTCTCTGCTACGGGGACCCCAGAAACCGTTCCCCCAGTGGTAGTATCTACTTGCACGGATGCTAGAGTTGTCCGGGTATCATCCCCCGGCATAGGATCCGCGTTGTAATAGATTGTTGGCCACCAGTTAGCCTCTCCAGCATTACGTGAGATAATTTTAAACGATTCGCTGGTTGGGAGGTCTCCAGACTTGGCAATCCTCATAACCACATATTTGCCAACACCTGCACCACCGTCATATGCTTTATTCAACTCGGCGGTAAGCGTAACGTTAGCCGCAGCAGAGGTGTATATATTATGATCTGGCTCTCCCGAGTCTATGGCGTCTCGAACAGCAGNAGAAATAAAACTGCTTTGAATCAAAGTGGACTCAAGATCGTAGTCAGTCTCATGAAGAATATCCGTGTTATCCGATACACGAACTACAGAGAGATCAGCACCCCAACTGGGATTTCCCATCTCATGAAGACGAACACCTAACTCACTATTCGTGAATGGATCAGCGGTCTGTCCAAGNTCAGGAAGCTGGAAGAATCCTATATAAGCAGTTCCGCCGCCGTACCACTCTCCAACTTGAACATTCCAACTATCAGTGTTTTGAATCTTCGTATCACCATTGTTAAAACGCTCTATCATACCGTCTGCATTGGATCCCACTATTTTGGGAGGAGGCAGTCTTCCGTCGGTACCGATCACGATATTGTCTACACCGATGTGGTTATCATTTCCCCAAAGTGGGACAAACTTTATGTGGGTAACATCCGAGGGAATTTCATACTCGAATTCATAGGTAGCCCAGGCAGTCCCCCCATCTATGACTTCAGGCCGCATATCTCCAGTGTCGCTANCTAAATCAAAACCTGTTCCGTCCGCATTGGCTTTGAAAAACTCTACCTTCATACCTCCAACTTTGGCCTCAAAGCCGTCTTTTGTTGAGAAAATCTTACTGTCCTGCATCACCTTATAGATCTTCCCGGCCTCTAGACCAGAATCCTCAAGGGGTGTAGGATTTCCTCCAGCCGTCACCAAAACCGACCACCAGGTCTCATTATTCGCTGCGTCCATATCCCAGTATCCACCCNNGTTACCNCCGGTTGTTGGGAATGTGTTACCGGGGTTNGTATCGGGCCCATAAGAAGTTTCCCAACCGGCTCCACCTAACTCAAAATCTAAATTGCGAATTCCTAAATAGCCATCAACCGCCTTTATGTTTGCTGTGACAGCTGCATCAACGCCCGCTCCCTCGTCTAAAGTAAGGGACGTATCTAACTGTGCCGTGACTATCGCTAGAATATCAGTACCNGGGGCGCTCAGGTCTGCGGCGGCCACCGCTACCGATGCGGCTTTCACCTCATCCGCCGCGTCGTGTTTTAAACGAGAGACTGATGAAGCTGCAGATGTCCCGAAGGTGTCNGGGGTTAAGTTGGACAACGCCGCTGAGACCGTTGCAACAGCGTTCGACGCGCTCGTGAGCATTGCATCAGCAACCGCCGCGTCGACGGTAATACCAAGATCTGCTGCTTCCATTTTGGCTTGTTCTTTCAGCTCACCAACTTGGGTGCTGTCAGCGAGATTAACCTCGACCACCGACGCTACTACCATCCCAGCAATNGCACTCATTGCCGCTTCACTAGCATCCTTAGCAGTTACATCGGTCGCTCCTGCAACATCTGCNAGTCCTTTCATTGCCTCTGCAACTACGAGCTGCGCTGTCATAACCTGCTGGAACACCGTCTCTACTTCATGTGCTGTCGTCTGATCAGCACCTGTAGCGAACGGGTTATAGGAAGAAACATCAACTCCTGTTGGGAGGCCCATCGCCGTTGCAAGCTTTTCTGCAGTGTAGGTTGGATCCGCTGACTTTGCTACCTCTAGAATCGTGGTTAAAGGAGTAACAACAGTACTCCCGGAGGCCGCCTTGAGAACAACTGGCGAATCCGCGTAACTCTCCCCCGAAATAGCATCGATAGTATCTGCAGTCATCTCAACAATTATCGTGTAATTTGCTGGCACCGGCAGATTTTGCGAGAGTGAATACCCACCATCCACATCAGTCATCGCATGTGGCTCGTTCGCATCATGAATGTTATTACCATTATAGTCTGCAAAGACTTTCGCATGCTGNAGAGGCCCATCAATCACGTTTCCGACCGCAGGCGGCTCATCTACGTCGGTTACTGTCACAACCACATCCTGAGTGACCTCAACCGTGCCGTCTGACACCTGAACCGTCATCTCATAATCATTTGTTCCGACAGCACTCCCTGTTGCCTCATAGTCTGGCGCTGCATTAAAGGATATGACACCCGTCGACGCCCCGATCGAAAACATCGCAGCATCTGCACCATNGGTAATACTAAATGTAAGCGTATCCTCAGCGTCGGAATCTGATGCGGTGGCTGTGCCTACTGCCGTGCTATTTTCTTCCACCGAAATTGCAGCATCAAGCGTGAGGGTTGGCGCAATATTTTCAATAACATCGGTAACCGTCACAACCACGTCCTGAGTAACCTCCTCAGTGCCATCTGACACCTGAACAGTCATCTCATACGTGTTCAACGCATCGCTGTCACCAGGAGTTTCATAGTCAGGAGCCGNGTTNAAAGTTATGNCCCCAGNACCATCCATGGAAAANAGAGCTGAATCNGTTCCGCCCGATATACTCAAAACTAGCGTATCACTCAAATCTGCATCATCGGCAACNGCTGTGCCNACGGCAGTGGTATTTTCCGCAACAGAAATCTCCGCGGATATCGTCAGTGTTGGGGGAGTGTTGCTTCCTCCATCACTACAAGCCTGGATAAATAAAAAAGATGTNCATAGCGACAAGCGAATCAGCTTCGATAACATATGAAACCCCTCTGTAATTCAACAATTTGTAACTGTATTATTTTGTGCAAGTAAAGGCTTAACACTAGGGTGCAATCTNAATCAAACTCCTCAAAGGCGTTCGTCACAACTGCGCCACTCTTCCAAACTCCTACGAATTTCGAGCAGCCAATTAGATTTTTCCAATTAGATTTNTTGGAGAAGGACCAAAGCCCCCTATTGCNACCCCCATTCGTAAGTAATTATTCTTAAAAAGCTGTGTAGTGTAAACACGCTCGTATCCGATTGTAAAGAGGATTTACGTTGACTTGTGGAGCATATTTGTTATAGCTCAGATTTCAAGCATATGCGTTTTAATGCTACAAACATAATTCAATTCTTNAACGCACCTGAAAGACAATCTANAAAACTCATTCTTTCGTCAAAGACCAATCGTCTATAACAACACCACTTGAGCCATAAGATGCTCCACCCGACCGAAATAAAATATAATAANGACCCTGTTTTGCGATTTCGAAGCGACCTGGAACCGACGCAGTATCGCATCCCGAAGCACTGGCATTACCTCGATAGGTGGTTGATGANGAACACTCCCACGAATTGAATGCCTTGAGTACCTGCTTGTCACCATTGTATTCTCGACCGCTGACAGGCTCCGATGAGCCCAGATATACCTCTCCCCAAGCATCAGATATACCTATATAAATCATGCTCATGTCAAACCGATATGTTCCAGGACACAGCTCTACCTCGGTATAAATACCCAGGTGTTTCCACTGACCTGCCTCGGCAGTATCAGTCTCAGCAAAAGTTGCCGCTCCATTAGCAATAGAAACCGATCCCATGGTNTTTTCAGCCTCATAATGGTTTATGACAGTCCANCCCNCTGCATTTGCAAAGCCTCCATTCGATATGAGGTTGCCATCAGGAAGGTTACAGGTTGTATCCAAAGAGGGCTCTTCAGTATTGATAGGCAACGGTTCAATGAAGGACGTAAACTTGATTTTAGGCGACACATCCGATCCCTCATCGGCCTGCGAGGACTTNACTACATAAGCGTTCCATCCCTCAACGAACTCATCTACCCCACCACGATTCAACCTGAAGAAAAGATACTTNCCTGCACCATTACCNCCCTCATATTGAGTGTTGAGGAATGCGACTAATTCACTATTTGCTTCNTCAGAGGTGACTGTTACACCCAGCTCAGTTTGGGGNGTGAGNAACCCCTCNGCTATGAGCGTCCCAGCCGCCTGAGGTGCGGTGGTGGCGGACCCCACATACCAATCACTCAGTTGTAAATCTGGTTCATCAGAAACCCTTACCGCCCACAGATCCGCGGAAAAATCCACTGCATCCCCCTTTATATCGAGAGTGACCTCATATTCAGCGCTTGAAAAAGGTTCGTCAATCATTCCGAAATTAGGCATTTGGAAGACCATCATGCCCACAGTCATCCCATAATTCCCATCGGATCCCCCATACCACTCACCAATATTCAGGCGCCATGAATCATTACCCGATATATTATCTCCATGGAAAGATAAAGAACTTCCCACTGCGGCATTTGAGATACCGTTTGCGGAACCCGGAGTCAAGTCTTTAGCTGTTGCCCGCGCCTCTAGCATACCATCAGTAGCCAACGATGGCATTGAAAGTCGTCCATCTGTAGCCGGGGGAGTCTCAGAATTCAGAGCATCTTTTCTGATAAATTTAAAGGTCCAATAACCACCGGTATAAGAAACCTCAAGCGTCATCCTATCCTGTGTGTTCGCNACAACCTTGTAGCTTATCGACTCAGGAGCGGACTCAGGATCGCTTAGCTCAGCTGCATCATTAATGACTTTGGGAATGCCCAGATAAGCACCGATCCCATTAATTGTGATCATCTTGGCATCAAAGTCGTAGCTATAACTTGCGGAAGTCAGTCCGTCATGNGGCGATACTGGTACCCCACACGACTCCGAGGAAACACCTTGCCACGTCTCCAACCAAGTCTGATCTCCCAATATATTTTGGAAAGTCCCATCAAAGTCAAACCTATAAACGTCATCAAACAGACAACTTCGGGTATTCACCGCGTCCTCATCGCTCACCCAATTTGAGGTACTACCTGGTGTTGGACCGACACCGAATGCACCATACTCCGGCACCAGCACCCAGTCGCCAACCAACATTTCGGCTGTCATGGTCGCAGGCGGAATATATTCTTCAAGAACTTTTATATCATCGAGGTAAAATGTTGCATTCCCATCGGAAGTACCAAAGTTAAAGAATATTGAAAGGCTGTCGTAGGTATGCGAGGAATCAAGATTACTCGTCCCCTCGGGCAAATCGGCAAAATCAAAAACCACTGTTTCCCAGGAGTTTNCGGTTGTCATTAATACTTCCGCAACCACTCGGTGTGAGCTGTTATTGGTGTCTGCCAAGCTCACTCTTACAGGGATTCCCGAGGACGGCGAATATAGGCGCATTGAGAGGCGAGTTAATTTATCACCTAACGGGTAAACCACAACTTCCTGAGCCACAATTGTGCCTGATGCGGGGTCCATACCATTGATCACTGCAACAACCGTATTCTCCCCATCGACCGGATCTGTACCCAAATTGCTAACATTACCACTGACATCAAACAATCCATAGTCTACCAGCGGATTATCAAAACTAATTGATTCCCCAACATCGAGGACGTTATCACTACCGGTCCCAATATTTCCCACTGGTGACTCCGTCGTCGGCGTTAGTTTTATCCAGTTGAGATTGAAGCCACCTGCAGGTGCGTCAACCCGCAAAACATGCTCGCCTGAAACGAGAGAGACGACGCCACCCTCCAGGGTCTCCCATTTTTGCCATGTCCCCGTATTTTGTACCGCAACCGCATCAATTAACGCGCCATCTACAGACAGATTTAAGCCTTGGCTGCTGCCCCCTTGACTTGCAACGCGGTAGGTTAGCGAATAATTTCCGTCAACTGGAACACTCAGAACGTATTCCACCCAATCTCCAGCATCAATCCATCCCACATTCAGTCCGCCCCCGTCATCTGAAGTCGGTTGAGTGCCTACCTCTCCATCAGGCGGCTGAATAGATCGACTGAAGGACTCTGCCTCTATAATAATTGAACCGTCGTCCTCACAAGCACTCGCATCAGCCTGATTAAATTTGAGCCAATTTAAGTTAAAGGAGGCCCCGACTGCTTCTAGCCGCATGGTCTGCGAGCCTGCTGCAAGCTCTACAAAGCTATTAAAAGTCACCCAACTCGACCAACCGCCCGTCGGCATTACAGAAAAGGAATCAACCAAATTATCACCAAATGTTAACTCGAAACCATTACTCCCGGGCGCGCTTGCGATCCGGTATTCTGCCTTATAACAACCGGTTCTGGGCACAGACACTCCGTACTCAATAAAATCACCAGCATCGAAATTCCCAACATAATTACTTAAGTCACTGTCGGTTGAGGGTGCTATTGCAACTGCTCCATCCGGCTCGGCAATAACATTGGTCCAGCTTTCGGCTTCCACAAAAACATCATCTGGCGGTGGGGGCGTCCACAGACAACCAACCCCATAATTACTGCCACCAGATCCACCTTCCCTAATGTCAAGATTCATAAGATTCATGTTGCCCCCGCTAACAACGCGAAGTTTTTGTTCGCCAGCGGTCAAGGTCACCTCAACTTCAGAATCCTGAAAAGTATCCCATCCCCCTGTGTTAGGGGTAGACAAATTTTCCGTTAATTTAACGCAATTTGATTCGAAACTTATGTACCCTCCCCCAATTGATGCGGTCCGCATGGTGATGGTGTAATTCCCGGCCGATTCAACATCAATGCTATACTCAAGCCACTCATCTTCCTCAAAAAATCCCACGGAAGTGTACCCCTCTGAACTAGACTCCACATCAACAGCCTCGTTCGCCCGGTAAGCCTCGCCAAGGTTAATCTTTCCGGTATCGTGGTATGCGACACCCTCTCCACCATAATCATAGTCGGACGCCCACAATCGACCGCTNGGTGCAAGACTATCGAGCGGATGCGCNGCATCCCCATCTGTGGGCACTGGCATTGGTGATCCAAAGAAAGGACCTGGAGGTATTTCCGGGAGGGGCGGTAGGGGCGCGATGGAGGATGTGTAACTTTCAGCCACTCTGTAGGTGTTCGCACCATTCCTTTCCACACCGACACCGACCGGCCCTGTCAAACCATACTCACCACCTCCAGACGCCGGAAGGGTACCCACAAGATGGGCTGAACCAGACCATGGCCTTAATGCAATATCACCAGTAGGCAATTCAAGCCACTGAAATTTCTGCTGATCACCAATCTTNTGGGCCGAAGCTACTATCGATTCTCCCTCATTACTGACCGTAAGGTAGAGCCCATTATCACCCCTTAAAGCAATGGATCCATCCGAACCAGCATCAATGACAGTAAACTCATCACCACCGATACCGTCATAACTCCTGTCGTCTGCAATCACCCTAAAAGAATCATCCAGGCGCAGAAATGCTTCATCTGCGCGGCTATATAAACCAATTTTTTGATCAAACGGGACATAAGGTGAACCACTTGCGGGCCAAGTGGCGCTGGCACTGTCTGGACGCCATACAGTGCCAGCTATGTCTAAATACCCCTTGAAGCGATCAAGCTCAAGATCATTTGCGGCCAACCATTCAAATTGAGTCCAGCCTATGTGGTGACTCTCAAATATCTCATTGAAATCATTCTTTGTGTCACCGGGAAAGAATTCTGTGCACAAAAGGGCGGGGTAATCAATACTTGTTTCAAGCGCTCGTATTGTATTCTCCACCTCAGCTATATCCCANTATGCGTGGAATGCAAAACCAGCNTTATCCCATATGCCTGGAAACTCTGCTGCAAGCCCATCCGCCCCTGCAATGGCTTGCTTACCGCCAAAAAAAGACATAAAAGAGCCCAAAAGAACCATGGTATCGGGTGCCACACCACGTATTGTCCGATACATCAGAGCCTGTTTGTCCCAATCCTCCTGGGTCCAATTCCCATTGATTCCAGCGACAGGTTCGTTGTGGGCCTCATAGATGACATGCGTCTCGTCTCGATACTTAGAACCGTATAGGTTCCAAAATTCGAGCGTTTTATCCATACTATGAATTTGCCCATTCTCGCCATTGTTTCCAACGGTGATTATCAAATACATCTTTGCTTCACGAGTACGAGCCACCAGCTGATCGGCAAGTGCCTCATTTAACCCAACCGGGTGAGGATTCTCGCTCGCATCTCCCTCAAGATAAACATGCAAGGTATTGAATCCGTATTCATGCACCATTCGATCTAGCTGCTCGCCNGAGGGGAGGTTTGCCGGCAAGCTGCCGTAGGGATCTCCGCCATCGAAGGACAGACTCACACCTCTCAGCGCTGTGCCGATATCAGACCTAATCACATTGTAGCCCAGCGAATCGTCAATGTAGGGGCGACCCCGCACACTTACGTCTGCGAGCGTCTTATCCGGTATCTCACCGAGCGGCTCATNAGCAGATGAGGAGGCTAGAATGTCGCTATCAGTAATATTTTCAGGAAGCTCCAAAAATTCATTACCGCTTTCGACACCACACCCTGCCGATAACAGAGTAACCGAGATAAATATCATGTGCNTAAGGCATAAGCTCCATGATCTAAATTTGTTATCCAATATCACACCCCACCAATATATCATTTTTTCTTCAACGCGCTCACAGAAAACTAGAACTTATAACGCGCACCGAAGTGATATCGGGCATGTCCGAGCCCGAAGTAACGTAGCTGATATACAGACCTGCCGTGATCACGTCGATTCTGCTCCATCAGATTTTTCCCCTCAAAATAAAAAGACATGTTCTCATTCAATTGATATGTAACGTTGGCATCAAGCTGATGATAGCCCTCCACAAAAACTGGATTTTCCCCAGCGGACTTCAAATATTGATCTCGCCAGTTCCAAGAAAGACGGACTTCCCAAGGCTGCTTATCATAAAATGCTACAAGATCGGCTGTATTACTTTGCCCATCAACGACCCACTGCTCTGCAAGCTGACCCAAATCATATTCGAGATCACCCTTTACAATGGTGTAGTTAGCAGAAATACCGATTCCCGAGTCACCAAAAACATGTTTCAATTCAAAATCCCAACCTGTGACCGAAGTATTCCGATCGGGACTATTTATGGGGATATTTAACTGGAATAACGCCAAAGGATCGCCAGCAATCCCTGTAACCGAAGCCTCCAGCCCACCAGTGCCCTCCTGAATAACTACGTTTTGCTCGTTAGCTAAGACTTCGACAAAGTAATTGTTTAACTCTCGGCTCGATACGCCAAATCGAGGATCCCCGCCTGTCAATTCCTCATAAGCTTGCTCATAGAGGCTTCCACCGAAGGGATCATACAAGTCTTTAAAAAGAGGTTGGTTTTCGAATTTCGCCGATACAATGAAATTATCAACATCCTTTGCCCAAAACATGGCCGAGACATAACTCTCATCGGCGTAATACCACTCCAAAGACACGTCGAAATTAGTCGCCTCAATCGGTAAGAGCTGAGGATTCCCCCTCCCCCCAAATCCACCTTCATTAGAGAAGCTGTAAATGTTCATAGCACCCTTAATATCGTTGTACTCCGGTCTAGACACTGATATCCCTGCAGAGGCCCTAAACACAAGGTCCTCGCTTAATTCAATATCGAAATCAAGACTTGGCAGCAACATGCTGTAGGCGCCATCAATCTCCGAAAATTGTCTTATAACGTTGCCGTCCGCATCCTGCGAACGAAAAAGTTGGTATCTGTCTGCTGAAATGTTCCACTCTATTCGCGAATACGCCGGCACTTTAGCCTCAGAGTGCACCTCGGTATCCTCATATCGCAGGCCAGCATATAGGTTGACCGGTCGATCGAAAAGTTCATCGACCCAGTGAAGCTGTAGGTATATTGAATTCGACGTTTCAGTACTCACCTCATCAGTATCGAAGTCATATGACGGGCAGAACCCGGTCAAGCATGGACCCGGCTCGTTAAGACTCAACACATGTGATCCGTCACGAAGAAACTGTTCACCGAGATCAATCATTTCCTGAAAGTCCCAGTTAACAAATTCCATCCGTTGGCGAATGTCATCTCCGCCCTCAACGCCAGAAAAAACACCGTAAATGGTATCCACAGTCAAAATGTCTGCAATATCACCCGGACGTCCAAGCCCACTCCATGCATTGCCGCCCCGGCTAATTCCTTTGCTCTGGCCTCGATTTACCACCTCGATACGGCCTGCACCAAATTTAATACTATGGCCCTCATCAAAAAGAAACTCCCCATCAAATTGGAGCTGCTCAATCTCCATTTGCTTGACTTCACTGTTAAAAGAACTACCCGTCAATTGCATATCTCCCACATCAAATTGGTCTCTCCGTATAATTTGGTTGTGGGGAGTATTTCGTTGCCCCAATTCAACCTCCAAAACAGGGATCCCAGTTGGTCCAAAATGTGCCGAGGTCGTAATACGGTTCAGGGCTGAAACCGCGACAAAATTATTAGAACCATGCTTGCTATTGGGTCTGGAATGATCTGTAGAGTTCTGATAATCCATCGTGAGGGTGAGTTTTTCTGTGGGCTGCCACTCTATCTGAAAACCGAGCGCTTCCAGTTCATCGCGAACACCAAAAAGGCCGACCCCCTGAAGATTATCATTGGCGCAGCCTACGTTAGTGTAAGTGGTTGGGGACCAAATATTACCCTCTTGAATCCACTCACTCTCACGAGTCGGACAGTTAGTACCAAGCCACGCCGACATGTCCTGATGACGTGTATCACTTTTATTTTCAGCATAAGTGTAGTCCATGGTGCCAGTAAGGTTATCAACAGGCCTCCATTGAAAGGTAAGCTGGGCATTCACTCGCTCTCGGGTAAAGTCATCGAGGTTATACTGCACGTTAGTGGGCATAGAATAAATACCCTCCAAAACCCGAGTCGGAAAATTAAGGGCTGTCTCATCACCAACAACAATATGTCCAGATCGGGCCTTTACATTTCCATTTTCGTCTAAGGCCCCGCTCTCTACATCCTTCGCAGACACAAATTGCTGCCCCCAAAAATCCTGGGTGGTTACGTTTTGATCACCTCCATCTCGTTTTGAGCTACTAAGGGATAATGCCACGCCAAATCTATCTTGGGCGAAAGTCTGACTGAATGAGCCCACAAGTTCGGGAGTAAATTTTTCACCATTGCGCGTTCCGGGGTCATAAATTCCCTCGGCTACCATTACCGCATTCAGGCCTGGCATTTCCAAAGGCTTGCGCGTTTTGACATTAACCACTGCTCCAATTCCACCCGTAGGCACATTAGCCCTTGATGACTTATAAACCTCCACAGCGGAAATGCCCTCAGAGGCTATGTTGCCAAAGTCAAAAGACCGCCCCCCAGACGTCGCCATTTGCCGTCCATTAAAAGTAACGAGATTGAATCTTGGCCCAAATCCCCTAACAGTTATCTCGGTGCCCTCTCCTCGCGCCCGCTCAATTGCTATCCCGCTAACCCTCTGTAAGGATTCCGCGAGATTTGCATCGGGAAATTTTCCCATTTCTATTTGTGATATACCCGCAACGATACCCTTAGCATCACGTTTGATATCCATAGAGCGTTTCAGGCTGGCCTTGATACCAGTGACTACTATCTCCTCTAACTCAACCTNCGCCAATTCCTGATCAGCTTCCTGGCAAANANCACTATAGACCACAAGCAGGAGGCTCCAAGCGATAATCTTTAATATTTTCTTTAGCTTATCGTCCATAATTATTCACCAACTTCATCAGCCCGATAGGTCCGTGGCTCAACATCCGCCTTCTTACTCTTATTGCCGCGTTAACCTAATCCAATTAATGTTGATTGCACCGCTAATTGAACCACCAAGAAAATCAAGACGCATAATTTGTTCACCGGCCGTCAACGGAATGATTGCACTGCGGGTTGTCCATTCTTGCCAACCACCCGTCCCCTCAAACGCTCGCGCATCCAGCATCACGCCGCCAATTGACAACTCAAACTCTGAGTCTTGCTCGCTTGCCAACCGATACTCAATAAGATAATTTCCATCAGAGGGAACCGATATGCTGTATTCAACATAGTCCCCAAGGTCAATATAACCAATGTTCTCTCCACCGCCTGAAGCTCCCTCAGTACAAGGCTCAGTATCCAGCGTGTCTTCTAGGGATATACCACTCTGATCATCAAAATCCTCAGCTTGAACGCAAATCTGTGTTATGGGAGGCTGGAGTTCGAACCAATTTAGGTTCTGATCTCCATCAAGAAAATCAAGCTTTAATGTGTATACCCCAACTGCAAGCTCGAATTCTTGTGATGTCAGCGTTGTCCAGTTTTGCCAATCGCCGGTATCCGGAATAGTTTGACGGTCTATCTGCTCGCCATCAATTGAAACTGAAAACCCATCACTGCCTCCAGCGCTGGCCACACGATAATCTATACTGTATGGCCCGATTCCAGGGGCCTCTATACTGTATACGAGTGAGTCGCCGGCACTAATAAAAGCTACATTTTGGCCGCCACCCTCATCAGAGGTATCCTGAAGCCCAGTGCCGGAAGAGCTAATAAAACTCTCGGCCTCATATCGAATCGGGTCCGCCTTGGGAATGCTGGTCTGAAGTAACAAGGGAAATTGAACACAGCCTTCAGAATTTACGCATGTCAAACGAATATTATCCAGCCGAAAATGCGCCAAGCCCTCAACAAATAAGATCATCGGCACAGTGACTTTTGAAAGATCTACACCGATGTTGGTACCCTCAACTTCTGGCAGGTCAGCAAGAAAATCAGAGATCGGGAAGCTTAAGCTAATCCAAACATTTCGCTCCAAAGCCTCAAAATTTATTGTTCGCTCTTTTCCCTGGCCATCAGCAGATAACATTCCCACTCTCAAATCAGTAGCAGTGAAATTTTCACCGTCCAAATATAAGTCGAAGTCCAGCGAAATATCTTTCCCTACCAGCTCCAGCTCACCCGACTCCACCCCAATTTGGAGAGTTCCATTGGCCGAAGAGTTTCGAACATCCAGGATATAACCATGCTCTCCCTCTTCAGTCTCGAAATCCAAGTCCATACCCACCGAAGGAGTGACAATAAATTGACGTATAAACTCATCATCATAGTGCCAGGTGAGGANCTCAGTGTCNGAGATCTTTGCATTAGTCACCGGATCAAAAACGCCATCGATAAAAATGTCGGTAGAGACCTCTTGCACACTCTCAATCCGGTTTGATGCCAGCTTACTGATTTTTGTTTTCTCACCCGATGCGCACTCCTCCACTCGCTGTTCAACCGAGGGGTCGCACGCCCATACCTTTATATAATCTACCATCATGGCTATCGGTAGATCACCTGGATTTGCCGACAAGTCAAATTCAACCGCCATCTCTTGATTAAAGGGCCCGGCATTGTCAATTATGACTTGTCCACCAGAAAGTAAATATCCCCATGTATGTAAGTTATCAACTGTATGAACATGATCATCATTAATATACCAACGAATTTCTTTCTCGCCCCACTCGATCGCATATTTATGAAAATCGGTAGCAAGGGTCTCACTTATCTCCGAATTCATAAGCACACCGCTGACAAGATCCAAACCATAATCTGCACTAGCTTTGGCAATTCCNCCTCCAGACTTNAGAATNTTTANNGCATTTTCACCANCATAAGCGTCAGTTACNGGTACNAGTCTGAAACTGGATAAAACGTCNACTCCAGCACCACGCACGCTGGCCTCGATACGGCCATATTTAATACTTCTCATACCCACGGCTTTTGCAGTGAGATTTGCCTGCCCCGTCAAGAGCAAATTTCCNCCCGAAAGATCCGCATTTAGCGATTCCCACATNCTCCCGTCAAGCTGACCTGCGTTAAANTCATCCTCCCAAGCTAACTTCCATCCATATTCTTCGAGGAACTCGTAGTCATTAACTACATCAATGGTCAGCATTGCTTTGGCCGTCTCACCTGTGACGGAGTCAGTGATTATGTATTCCACACTGTCCTGACCAAAAAAATCTACATTTGGCGTATAGGTAAAAGTTCCATCAGCATTGAATTCAAGCGACNCATTAGCCATTGTGGAGCCCATTGCGAGCGAATAACTGAGGTTATTGCCAATATCATTCTTGCTGACGTCATCATAAACCGAGCCGCCATCCTCTATCGTCTCGATTATTTCTCCGAACCCAAGAACGGTCCGACTGTTCTCTTTTTGGGGAGTATTTTCAGAGGATCCACCGCCGCAGGCTGATAAAAAAACGACTGATACTAAGTTTGATAAAATGGTCGTTCTGTTCACAAATTTGAGGCCCTTCAACTGAAATTAGCCCGAAACTAAGAGTACTTTCACAGCCATCAGGTTTGAGGTCTTTAGTACTTCAAAAAACCCCATAGGCAATGAAAAAGTTCAATTTCAAGCTCAACGTAAGTGTCTCTGACTTTCACTGTCAAGCCTTAATACGTTGGCAGTGCCGAGAAAGCGTCGAACTATAACCGCACTACTATTTTTAGTAAAGAAGCGTTTGCATTGCCCTTCCAGGAATCGTTAATGACGCCTGCTCAGAACTTACAAATAAGCGATAATCTATAGGTTTATCGGACATATTCATGACCACTGTAGCGGCTTGGCCATCTGGATTTATGAACGAGGTTGCCAACAATAGGTTTTTATTAGTGCTGGTGCTAATACGCTGGGCGTCTGCTCTGACAAACTTTGAGAAATGGCCGATATAGTAATAAGTTGGTGTAAAGATCAGTTCTCCAGTTTGAGTATCTCCATGAACCGGGGCAAAACAGAAATTTTGAACATGATTAGGACCACCTTGCTGATCAAGTAATATATTCCAGTCTGTCCAGCCCACATTGCCTCGATTGAAATCTCTGATCATCGAGGCCCCATATCTCTCAGCATTCGGCCAATATTGGTACCTCTCCTGTGAAAATTTCTCCACCGTGCCCTCTGTAAATAATATGTGTTTGTCAGGATATGAAGCATTCACAAGAGCCAAATTCCCGTGCATATTCTCAAAGCCATCACAATGAGGGTAACAATCTGTATACCAAGTCTCATACCAATGATACCCAATGCCCCAAGCATACTTAGAGGCCTCAGGGTCGTCGAATATTACGTTGGCCCGTTGTACCATCAAGTCACGATTATGATCCCATACAACAATATTTTTGTCTCCATAGCCTGCGCGCTCCATAATCGGACCAAGATGATACTTTAAGAAATCTCTCTCCTCTTCCGCTGTGTAAATCATTGACTCCCAGCGCTGAACCGCCATAGGCTCGTTCTGTATACTGATGCCCCAAATAGGCATCCCCTCCGCTTCATATGCATCTATAAATTTAGTATAGTAGGTAGCCCAGGTGTCAAAGTACCTGGGAAGCAACTTTCCTCCCTGAAGCATACTGTTGTTACTCTTCATGTAAGCTGGTGCGCTCCAAGGACTTGCATACAGTATTAAGTTCCCTCCCGCCGCCTCGGTGATACGTTTTATAAGCGGGATACGAAGCTGTTTGTCTTTTTCGATACTGAAGGTTGACAAGTTCTCATCACCCTCCTCTACATAGGTAAAACTTTCACTTCCGAAGTCCGAACTGTGAATTGTGATTCGCGCGAGGTTGTAGGCAATGCCTTCGTCTTTGTCAAAGTATGCTTTNAGAAACTGTTCCTGCTTNTCAATTGGTAATTTAGAAAAAACCTCAGAGCTTGCATCAGTTATCGAGCCTCCGAAGCCTAATACGCTTTGAAACCTTTTGCTCGGATTAACAAAAATAGCCACCTCAGTTTCCAGAGGTTGGACAGCCGGTTCAAAATCGGCCAATTCGGTCTTAGCCAGTCTGAGGGGGGTATCTTTCGCTGTGGTATACACCTCTACATTACCCGATCTCTCGTGAGAAATGGAATAAGTCTCTANGTCCTTTGAAGTATTATCTTGATTGGGTTGACAGCCCAGTANAAATATCGATATGGAAAAACCCATAATCAACCTAATGTCCATATCTTTTACTCCTCAAAAGTCCGTAGTACGGAAAGAAAAAAGGTGTTGATCAAGAAACGTGACAGTATTAATTAATTTTTTTGGAGAGTACACAANAATTNAATAAAACAGTGACTTTGGTGCTAGATCTTCTCAATTCAAATCCAGTTGTCTNGCAAACTAAAAGAGTATGGGTCCTAACCCTGAGGATTGTTTGTCNNTTGAGATAATACCATCAACCTATTGCTTAGGTAAATTGGAACAAAACAGGCTGCGAAAACTGCAATGGTCAGGGGAATTAAAGCAACCATGTGAAAAGGTGCTGATGGCAAGAATGCCATCAGGTTATCGCCGCTAGGCTTTGACAACAGGAACCAATAATTTGCTGGCTCACCCAGAACATGATTAATTAAATAAATGAAAGGCAGCAGACCAATTGTAAATATAGAAACATTGAGCACATCCTTTCGGACAGGCCTGACGCCAAANAATTGCATTGCCATTGAAACGCCAAACAAGACGATTGCATGTCCATACTGATGTACTAAGTAATCTGGGGATGGGAACGCATAAAGAGAATTTGGTGTAAACATAGCCATGCCTGCAAAAGGGATACCCCAAAAATATGCGCAACTGAAAGCAAAACGATACTTAGTGAGAAAATAAACTACCATCGCGAGAGCCGAAAAATCGCACAACTGAAATGGTAAAATAGTCTTCCACTCACGATCATACATTTCTGTAAAAACATGTAATTCTAAAAATTGAAGATGACAAATTAGTACAATGTACAGAAAAATTACGGACCGAATTACGCTATGATTTGAGAGAGCAAGAGCTCTAGGTATCAATACAATAAACAGAATACAGACCACTATGCACAGAAAATGACGAATAGAAAGAATTTCGAAAGGCATCCATGGGCCCTCCATCAAAAAAAACATCACTTACCCTCGTATCGCTGAAAGAAGTGTGTTCGGACTCTGCCACTCTGACCTGTAGTACGCCAATTGAAAACCTCCTCGGGGCGCTCTGCATCTACTAAAAGTAGATAATTTGTCAGTTCATAATCTAGCACATCGACAAGATGCTTTTGCTTTACTGCTAAATTATTCCTCTCACCAGGATCAGCTCCGAGGTCGAATAGCAAATTTCGCTTTGATACCGGAAAATGGATGAGCTTGATATTGCCATCCCGAATTGAGCTATGGGGTTCGTTAATCCCGACACGATTATAGTGAGGGTAGTGAAAGACAAGATACTTCGAGTGTCGCTCAACAACTTCCGACTTACCCGTTATAAGATCAATGAGACTTCCTCCGTCCAATCCCTCAGGCAACCCGTCAGTCGAACCAGATACAAGCTCATAAATTGTTGGAAGAATATCGTAGGTTACCACGGGGGTATCGACCTGACTATTTACCTCCACACCGGGACCGATGACAGCAAAAGGAACTCTTATCCCACCCTCGGTTAGATCCCACTTACCACGCAAAAGTGGACTGTTCAGGCCAGACGTATATGGCATGCCGAGATTCGTTTGTTGTGGCAATATCGGCATCCCGCCATTATCCGAGGTAAAGAAAATATATGTATTACTGGATAAGTCTAAGTTCTCGAAGGATTGCAAGAAAACGCCTATCGAGTCATCCAAATCTTCCAACATAGCTGCATAACCTGCGTTTGAGTGTAAACTTCCCTTAAGCCGGGTACTGGTGGTATCGAAAGACTTATCACTGAAAACAATGTCTGAATGAACCGCATAATGAGAGAGCTGTAAGAAAAATGGCCTTTCCTGAGTCACTGATTCTCTTAAAAACTCAATCGCGCGGTTTGTCAGCGATTCTATTCTTTTCGGATCTTTTTCGGCATAACCCTTCCACTGTCGTTTATGATTACCCAGTGTAAACCCGCCAGGCTTGTTTTTTGTAATACCATCATGTAAGTCATATCCATAACGACTCGGGTCCTCATCGATGTGCCACTTACCGAGGTGCGCAGTCCTGTACCGCGGGTCAAGTCTTTTAAGCAATTGAGGGATGCCTATTTGATCATGTTTGGCATTATTTGGGCCAAGACCTCTTGTGATACCAATACGGGCCGGTGTCTTCCCAAACTGTAGGCTATAGCGAGTAGGTGCACAGACTGGTGATGCTGCATACCCATTAGAAAACCTCATACCCATTTCGATTAGAGCATCTATATTAGGCGTTTTGTAGTAGTCACTTCGTGCATCGGGAGATCTTTTGTCCATCGAAGTCGAGAGGCTACTCCACCCAAGGTCGTCAACCAATATGACTATAAAATTGGGTGATGAAAAAGCAGTTTGTAAATGAATCATAGTGGCGAGAAAAACACAAATTCGAAGGATATCTTGTGTCATAAAAAGTGTTTATTGCTCCGATAAATTTTTGTACCCCGCCCCAACAAAACCAGGCAGATGAGTGATCTTATTTCCAAAAAAATCAATTTCCGCTTTTTCACTGATGTGGGCAAAAATGCCCTTCCCTGCAGCAGGGAAAGCGGGTTGAATCAGCGGCTGATCCGACGCAAGGCGATTGACCTGCTCTGCACTGATTGCATAAGATTCTGCATTCTTATGGTCACCGTCGAAATTTATATTCGCCTGTTTTGCACCACTATCGAGATCCAGAAATTTCTGTGAAACTGACCCCGAGAAGACATTACCTCGAATATCAACCGGATCATCCTTAGACCAAACAATATTAATATTTCTTCCGAGGTGCGCGTTCTTATTAACAACGAAAAGGTTATTCCATATATGAATATTCTTTCCGTTAAGCTCAATGTCTGGGCTTGAATTAGGGGTTATCACATAAGTATTGTTATAAATGAATATTCCATCGGACTGCAGACGACGTGGTCTCGAAAAATCAGTCACATGCAGTGTCCTCCCAGGGTGTTGACTCTTCCCACCCTCCGGTCGCAAAACGCCCGCCTCTCGGGTTCCATCTCCCACGCTGATGTTGTATCGCCAAATAATATTTTTGTTATCCCCAAGAATTTCAGTTCCATAGCCCTCATTGTCGTAGCTAAAATTATACTGAACCAGCACATTCTCATTTCCAAAGTCAACATGTATACCCGCCGAATCCATGCGACCCCTTGAGAAAGCCGCAGTGTTTTGTTGCGCCACAATGTTCTTGCTTCGGAAAAACCATGCCCCACTCCCGCGGTTCACCGACAATTCAGGCTCCACCATGGCTCCAGATCTAACGAATGTATTTCCCTGTAGAAGCCCTCGAAATACTCCATGCATCAAGACACAACTCCCACCAAGATCCTCACAACGATTATTGAGCACAATAAAGTTAACATCGTAGTTAGCTAAACTATTTTTCACGGTACCTAATTTAGATGCGCGATGACGCAGAACCACACCAAACCTTGCGGTGCGACGAATCAGATTGCTGTGGACAAAAATATCCCGAGTATTAGCAACTCTCTTTGACGAGAAAGGTGGCTCTGTTTCAAAACGAACACCCGTCACATCA
>PBJN01000043.1 GCA_002720735.1 Porticoccaceae bacterium | reverse complement strand
TTTTGAAGCGCGCGACGAATCGCCCGGTAACGATACCCTCATATTTAACCCCTCTTTGATCCCTGAATTATTTTTTGATTATGGAACTTTTTATACAAAACCTACCTTAGTGTCAATTTTAGGTTCTCTCTGCAGATTGGTCAAGACAACTCGTCGAGGTTCATTAATACACAAAGTCCGCCAGATAAGTTGTGGTTAGGAACCAAGATATATAAGCTCAAAAAATCAAATAAAAATCTTAATTTTTAACGTTTGTTGATTAATCAGTGTGTCCTAACTCGTACAAAAAGTTAGAGCGATTTCTCTTAATTGAAGGTTTATATAACCTACTAATCAGATCCGCGCACACAAACTTAATTCGAACCACAGATTTTTCAGAGTATTTACAAGGAGTGAGTAGCAAAATTATACCGACTCGATTTACCTACATGAAACTATATTTTTTAAGGGAAAGGCTTAGTTATATAAAAATTGATGCAGAGAGAGCATGGTGTTACATTTAATATGCATTCATTAAAATATGGACTCAACAAAATACAAGAATGAGAATCGCCTCTCCCCTTACAACTTCTACTTTTAGTTGCATGATAATCCTTTTCTTAGTGTTTTTTTGTGAGCTAACATACTCTGATGCGCCACGTCTGGGCATGGGTGCAAGATCAGGAGAAATTACCGAAAACTCTGCAATCGTCCAGATCCGGTTAACAAAATCATTTGGACAAGAGAGGAACTTTGGCATTCCCGGGAAAGCGGGAAAAGCGCGGATTCATCTCAGCACTAACGATGAGATGGCAGACACGATGATAACTGGCTGGCAAGATGCATCGGAGGAAAATGACTATTACCTGCAATACCACATCTCTGATTTGAAACCAAAACAGCGTTATTTTTATCGGGCTGAATTAAAAGACAGTGACACCATGCCGAGTCAAATGTCCGAAATATTCTCGTTTAAAACCGCACCCCTGAGCACTGATCGGAACGAAATCATGTTTCAGGTTACCACTTGCCAATCCGCTCACGGGCTCCCGACTTACACGCTCATGCAGCGCCAGAAGCCTGACTTTTTAATTTCTGCAGGGGATACTGTTTACTACGACAGGTTCGACGTTCGCTCGAAAGAAGAGGCATATTGGCTTTATCAAAAACAGTATGGCACTCCTTACACAATCAATTACCTAGCTCACATACCTGCGTATTTCATGAAAGATGATCATGACTATCGATATAATGACGCAGACCCATTTTCAAATCATCCGGTCAGGTTTCAAAAGCACAAAGATGAGCCAAACGGCTTAAACCCTGACTTCAACCGAGCTGACAATACTTATCTTACTCATGAAGAGGGTATTGAGGTTTTTAGGCAAGTTTTTCCTTCCAGTAATCTGCCTTATCGAACCTTCCGATGGGGGAAAGGTGCCCAGATTTGGTTACTGGAGGGGCGCGATTTCAGGTCAGATAATAAACTTCCAGATGGCCCAAAAAAAACTATCTGGGGAAACACTCAAAAGGCATGGCTTAAAAGAACTCTTCTGGAAAGCGATGCAGACTTTCGTCTTGTTGTCAGCCCGACTCCAATTATCGGACCCGACAAGCTAAATAAAATTGATAATCATGCCAACGCAAATGGGTTCATGCATGAGGGAAGAGCTTTCTTAGATTGGATGATTAAAGAACAGCTGCATCTAAATACATTTCTAATAACAGGTGACAGGCACTGGCAATATCACTCTATTTATAGTGACTTAGTACATGAGTTCTCTAGCGGCCCCACGAGTCACTTCAAGGTTCATCGCGTCCCAAAACCCAAAAAAGGCGTTATAAAACAGCCTTATAATGGCCCTGTCGGTGGGTTTATGTCGGTGACATACAAAGATATGGCGCTTACCTTTACCCACTTCGATGAGCGAGGTCGACGACAAAATACCAAGAGTTTTAAAAGACGTATAATTCATTAGGCTCTAAACTAAAATATAATAAGGTTTGAAAGGCATCTGTCGTCACTGCACCTAGCCTGATTCACCTCCTTTCAGTAAGAGAAGCAATGCTGGTTCATACAATTTTATTAAGAAAACCAAATCAATAATCGAATCAAATCTTCATGTATCTGTGCTCTCAGTCGTTATCTCTTTGCTTGTGCACAACAATATAATTGTTCGCCTCGTCCAACTGAGTCAGCAAAAGAGAAGACTAAATCCGTGTTTTAAAGTTTGGAGCAAGCCAAAGTGCCCGCAACTTTTTGTAATGAAGCATTAATCCAACAAGACTTTTTTTCGGTTATTTTGGTGACAGTAAACTACTCAGTTACAACGATTTATTGCTCCGGCATGGCCAATAACCTGTTCTGCCAATCTTGAGGCAAAGATAGACGATTGAACAACATCATCTGTTTTGAAGTAACAAGATAGGAATCCACCATTGAACGCATCCCCCGCGCCGGTGGTGTCAACAACTCGTCGGATCTTCTTAGCTTGGCAAAACTGGTTGCTATCACCATCAAATGCGAAGCATCCTTCAGCACCTAATTTTATTGCACCCGCACTTACACCAAAATCAATCAGCTTGCTCGAGAGTGCTTCAACAGAGGTATCCCCAAATAATTTTACTTCGTCCTCCAATGTCGGCAACGCAATGTCAGTCAGCTGCCATGCTTTCTGTAAAGCTCCTGTCGCTTGTTCTAAAGAAGTCCATAATGATGGTCGAAAGTTCGAGTCAAATGCTACGATAGTCCCAATAGCCCTAAAATCTTCGATTACTTGAAAAAAATTAGAGCGAATATTATCGTGCATCAGAGCAAGCGTGATACCTGAAAAATATATACAGAATGGTTTGACAAGTGAACTAAGACAATTGATAAAGTCGATTGAATTTAAAAAGTGTTTTGCTGCCGATTCACCTCTCCAATAGTGAAAACGTCGCTCACCTTTTTTATCAGTTTTGATTATGTATAGCCCCGGTAGATCACCATCCAATATAACCACCTGTGATGTGCCTATCCCATCATCTCGCCAGCATTCAAGCATCTGCCCACTAAATTCATCGTCTCCAAGCGCTGTCAGAAAATCAACATCAAATTGAGGCTCCAACCCTTGTCTTAAACTATAAGCAGTGTTGTAAACGTCGCCAGCAAACTGGAAGCCTCGATCTAAAAATCGATCGTCTGTTATCTCNATCATGCACTCTCCAANNCATATGATTTTCTTCTTCATAACAATATTTCCAACAATTCTTAATCAAAAGTTACTCCCTTAAAGGGAAACAAAACACGCATTGACCGTCTCAAAATCATCGTCACTTTTTTTTATCCTGAATAGTGGACGAAAACCCACCCCTGCGCTGTTACCTGCTCGTAACAGTGTGACCATTTTAATAACGTCTTNTTCAGAGGGATCTAAAAGTTTAATCGAACCTAGATAAACCACAATGGGCCAATAATCGAGCCGAATTGATTTTATTCTCTGTTGAGTGACCATCATACTATACAAAGTTAACGCACTAAGTATTTCATGAAATGACTGGTCCTCGTTCATAAAATAAGAAAACGTATCCACCTTNTTATNATTGAAGGTTTCTAAGATTGCCCGCAAGTTAATGTTCCACCCTGTAAGCATTCTTGGGGAGACGATATGCGAGATCCTTTGCCAAGAGGAGCGCCTGATCCTCGGTGAGCCTTCGCTGCGCTACCCANCCAGCCAAAAATTGACAATCAATGCGCCTNGCAAGGTCATGGCGCGCGGGGATCGAAAATAATGCGCGGGTATCATCATTGAAGCCGACCGTGTTGTAGAATCCCGCGGTCTCTGATACCTGCTGACGATATCTCATCATCCCCTCCGGACTGTCATGAAACCACCAAGCTGGCCCAAGTCTTAAGCATGGGTAATGTCCCGCTAAAGGCGCCAACTCCCGAGAATAAGTAGATTCATCGAGCGTAAAAAGTATTACAGACAAAGAGGACTCGTTGCCAAAACGTTGCAGTAAAGGTTTTAACCCATCCACAAATTCCATTGTGATTGGAATATCTGCTCCCTTGTCCTGACCGAAGCGATTAAATAATTGTTTATTATGATTTCGTGACACGCCCACGTGAAGCTGCATCACTAAACCATCTTCAAGGCTCATTGCTGCCATCTCCGTCAGCATTTGACCTCGAAAGCACTCTTTCTCCTGGCGGTCCGCATCTCCCCTCAAGCATTTTGCAAACAACTTTTGACANTCAACATTTGAGAGGTCCGATGTGTGTGCAGAGGGATGACCATGATCAGTTGCGGTAGCTCCATNACTTTTAAAGAATTCACGTCGATTCTTTAGCGCAGAGAGGTAACCATTCCATGTAGTTGCCTCTTCGCCAGTGATGTCCGACAATCGGTTAACNTTATCAAAAAATCCTGGAGAATCAGGATCTATAACGCTATCCGGTCGAAATGTTGGGACCACACGACGACCAAATCCTGCTCGAGCTATATTCTCATGAAACTGAAGAGAATCTAGCGCGCCGTCAGTTGTTGCAAGAAACTCTATATTGAATCGATCCAGAATCGCTCTCGGTCTCAGAGCATCCATCTTTANTTGGTGTGATATTTGCTCATAATACTGTTGCGCGGTTTTAGCACTGAGTACATCCCTGAGACCAAAAACCTCATAAAACACATAATCGAGCCAAATTCTGGTCGGCGTGCCCTGAAAGAGATAATAATAATCAGCAAATGTTCGCCACGCGTCGAGCGGCGCCACTTTGCTCTCATTNCCAGCAGTGGGGATTCGAAGTGACTCAAGAGACACACCCTGACTGTAGAGCATCCGAAAGATATAATGATCAGGCACAATTAACATATCTGTTGGATTATCAAACACCTCGTTGTCTGCAAACCAACGAGGCTCGGTATGGCCATGAGGACTGATAATCGGCAGTGACTCCACCTCGGAAAAGAGACGCCGGGCAACTGACCGAATCTCTCCAGTTTGGCCAAGAAACCTATCGGGATGCATATATAAAACTTCACTCATCAGTGTTATTCCCTATTCCCTTAAAAAATAGACCCGAAATCNAATCCGCAATGAAACCGGCAATCCAAGCTTACCCATCAACCCNAGAAATAGCTCTGCTTACACCCCGTAATTCAGCCAAGCCCTTCATCCGACCGCAAAACGAATATCCGGGTCGAATGTCCCGGTTGCCAAGCTCACTGGCCATCGCATGCCCATGGTCTGGACGCATTGGAATTAAATTTTTATATCCAGCCTGATTTTGTTTTCGCTCTTGCGTGATAAGCTCTTTGATAAGGCTAACCATATCNACCATNCCATTAAGATGCTCTGACTCATAAAAGGAACCGTTTGGTTGACGGATAATATTTCGCAAGTGAACAAANAAGATATTCCTTCCGAATTCTCGAACCATGGTCAACAAATCATTATCAGCTCGTGCACCCAACGATCCACAGCAAAAAGTAATACCATTAGACGGACTCGGAAAGCTATCNAGNATACTTTTGAGGTCGTCCGCTGTTGAGACAACNCGGGGCAANCCAAAAAGNCTNAAAGGCGGNTCATCAGGATGGATTGCCATGCGAACGCCTGACTCTTCCGCNACAGGGANAATNGATTGCANAAATTCATGCAAGTTTCTCTGGTAGCTATCTTTATCNANTACATCGAAGGTTGACAANCTCTGTNAGAGCCCAGATCGGTCATAAGATCCCTCACCACCNGGGAGACCTGCAATGATATTCTTCTCTAGCCTAAGTGCATCTTCATCACTTAAATCATGAATTCTGTCCCCTGCCTTAACCAAAATTTCCTCTGAATAATCTTTAACCGCCCTATTTCGCTTGAGTATGAAAAGATCATAAGTTGCAAAGTCAACCATATCAAAACGAAGCGCCTGACTTCGGTTAGGGAGAGAAAAACTTAAATCAGTCCGAGTCCAATCTAAGATCGGCATAAAGTTGTAGCAGACAGTCGAAATACCTGCAGAACCAATGTTTCTTATACTCTGTTTGTAGTTCTCTATGTAATTATGAAAGGAACCTGACCGAGTTTTTATATCATGATGAACCGGTACACTCTCGACTACAGTCCATTCCAGGCCGGCTCTTTTTATGAGTTTGTCTCGCTCAGCAATATCTTCAACAGGCCAGATTTGTCCTGTTTCAATGTGATCGAGAGCAGTCACAACTCCTGAGGCACCGGCTTGTAGGATATTATTCAAACTCACCGTATCGTCGGGACCGAACCATCTCCATGTCTCTTTCATACAATTCCTTAATGAGACCTTGCTTAAATTACANCAAGATAAAGCTCATCGCTAATAAAATTAAAAAGTTTCAAAACCAATTTTTTTTTCTGAGTTTTATTTGAACTTNTTATCAGGTTATCCATAGGGTAATATGGTGATTATGTNCTATCNGCCGCGCAAAACAACAAAGACTCTTAATTCCAATACACTCCTGACCTTTACGTCTACGATCAATGATATCATCATTCGTATATTTTCCTAGAAACACCAGAAGCTTAATTAAATATCATGAAAAACCTAACTCTTTTTTTACATTGAAATCTCAAACAAGTTGATTACATCACAACAACCCCTAATGCNCTTATCCTCGATCACTACCTTCGCCAAATTAGGGTATCCCAAATAATCCCTTACCGGCCCGATTAAAAAACTCTGACACGATTCTGTAAAANAAAGCGTCATTTACAAAAGAGTCCAACCGGAAAAAATTGACGCTTCTCATTCTGCACCCATCAAATTAATCACCGGAGCAACCGTATCTACTGGCGCATAAGATTCATTTTCGAGGACGATTTCGACCGAGTATACAACTCCTTCCTCATNGCTATCGTTAGCACATCCAAAGGTGTTGAAATCACCACANCGTGCACCCAAAACAANNCTACCATCGACCTCAAGTGACCAATCGAAAGAGTACCCCGCTATCTCATTAACCAATTGCAGTACCAANCTACTTGACGGACCAATCANAGAATAACCGATATTAAATGAGCCAGTGTCACCAAAATGGCNNACAAAAGTAGCTAGACGCTCTCCCGAATTNCTATCCAAAGTCACACTCATTGAATCATCAATATCTTTGAGGTGTAGGATGATANTTTGTTGGTTAGTAACGCCAATCGTATAAAACGCTCGTTTAGGTCGACTAGTGGCATCGAGCGGGTTTGTAAAGGCAGAAATCTCTATTCGATCACTATAGCCATCATTGTCATCGTCATGATCGACAGCGTTCGGGATTCCGTCTCCATCTGAGTCCTCAATATCAGTAAGGCCTGAGGCGACGCGATGGTCCCACAATTGAAATGAATGTCTGCCAACATTTTCGAAGGGATACTCGAGGGCGTTGGGAATCCCGATATGGGTATCCCAAAAACACATTTTAGCGAGTACTCTTTCACGCAAAATTGTATTCAGATCCAACCAATCGGGATCCATATAACGGAAGGAAAGATCTCCATTTGGGTCAAATATCTCAGTCGGAATATCGGCGAACAGCGCCTCGGTAACACCAGCTACCCAGGCTTTCCGGACCAATACGGTTGCCTCAGCCTTCCGAATTTTTTCTCCGCACACAACCCATGCGTCNCCAGGATCGCCCCGAAAATCACCGAAGCTATCCACAACGTGGTAAGAATTTGGATCATCTCCAATTCTTTTCAACAGCTTATATGCATCATCTCCATTATGATTGATCGCGGTCGAAACTTGATCGACGTTTTCAGCAATTCGCAGAAACCCGGGGGAAGAATCCTCAAACTCACTAATATTTTCAGAGTTAACTCGACCGATTACCCAAACATCTCCGGGCGCCAAAACAGCTCCTGCCGTAAATTCTATTGCAGTCTCATACTGCCCTTTTNGTTTTGGAGCATTATTGACCTTGCCCAAAAAGTATTGGTCTAAAGACACCTCATTTCCTGTTGGGTTATATATCTCAAGATACTTTATCCAAGTGCTGGCCTTTTTATCTGGCCATGATGATGAATACTCTGAAATAAATAGATCCCAGATATCTCCATTATCGCCCCATCCGTCCCCGTCAGTATCTTNTGTCTCGGTTTTGTCAAGCGGAAAAGCATCTTGCTGGTCTGGCACCCCGTCGTCATCGTCATCTTGATCTGCGTTATTACCTATCCCATCTCTATCAGAATCGAGGAACTCACNAGGATCTAGCGGGAACATATCACCCTCATCTGTGACACCATCATTATCATCGTCTCGATCTGCCACATTGCCGGTACCATCACCGTCTGAATCAACTGACTCAAGGGGGTTATCAGGAAACGCATCTAGCGAATCCTCTATGCCATCCCCATCNGAATCTGGTGGAACATACTCATCGAGTACGAGATCNNCCTGCTTGAACAGAAAAAGATTTCTTATTTGGANGGAAGTATCCGGAATGGGTCCTAACGTACGCAGCACCACCTGATCAATTAGCGTGAAGTCGAAGACTGAGCGGTTGGTCTGAAGGTCAATCATTCCGGCGATCGGGACGCGCACCCGCTGCCAAACCCCTCCTTGGTGGTTTACCGATACCTGTTTACCCTTTCTATTTCCCAANAAGTACTGAGATAGGTCCTCATCTGCCTTATCACTTAAAGCCAAGAATAAATCGATATCTGAGTCCCCTAACAGCCTAATGTCGAATACGATCTCACCACTAGAAAGACTATCAAGACCTACTGGAGTCTCGGTCTCTATACTAAAACCTGTAAGTAAGGCTGACGATGAAAATTCAACTCCTACGGTNTNCCCTGGGAGATATGGCTCATCAGATACAACCGAAATCCNGATACCATCACACGTTGCGCTACTCGAATCGTAAATCGTTCGGGATGTTTCCAAAGGAACACCGTTATAAGAATAGCTTGCGACTTTTGCCTCATAGCCAGTCTGGTTTTTNGAGAGNACGCTGGGACACATTACCACCTGTGACTGNGATGCGTCCCCCGTTACCTGAAACCCATAAACCCCGTAATCCCATTTTTCGTTGACGCGACCATCCTTTAGCACATGGATGTAATCCCCATCAGGGATCCCGTCACTATCGTCATCTAAATCGGCGTTATCTCCAACTCCATTACGATCACTATCAACGATCTCNGAGGCATTTAATGGAAAGATATCATCGGAGTCACTNACCCCATCATTNTCAGTATCANTGCTTAGCGGGTTTGTCCCAATATCGGACTCATGGACATCTGTTAACCCGTCGTTATCATCATCACGATCCGCATTGTTTCCGAGCCCGTCGCCATCGGTATCCAGACTCTCATCTGGATTTTTTGGGAATGCATCGGCAAAATCTTCAATCAGGTCGCCGTCATCATCGGGATCAGCATCATCGCCCTGTCCATCCCCATCTGTATCCNGCCACTCCCCAGCGTCCTCNGGAAACGCATCAANATTATCATCNNCCCCATCACCNTCCGTGTCAGAATCAACGTCGAACTTTATCAATGCTGAATAAACTACCCCTAAATCTTGGCTATCATTCGAGCAACCTGAAATGCTGGAACGACCACACCCTGCCTCCTCAACAACAACTCCATCAACTTTGAGCTTCCATCGAAATGTGTAACCTAATTCCGTATTGCTGAGCTGTACTTTGAGTTTTGCGTTCGATTCGAAAGGAGTATCACTGATAACATAGGAAACTAGATCTTCGCTACTGGCGGTGTATGATCCCAAAACATTGTCCTCTGAGTCGGTAATTGTCACTTTAATGACGTCATCAATATCCATAATATCCAGCTCAACCTTCTGACCAGCACTAATCCTGACGACATAATCCGCCCTATCTGGCCTCTGATAAGCATCCAAAGAATCTGTGCCGGCCACGACCTCAATCTTGTCCTCATATCCGTCATCGTCATCGTCTCTATCTTTGTTATTCCCTACGCCATCTCCGTCTGTATCAACATTTTCACTAGAATCCGTTGGAAATGCATCCCTGCTATCCAAAACACCATCATAGTCNCGGTCTTCATCAATGTCNGTTATCCTAAAGACGAGGTTNTGGNTCACCTTATTAGTCCCATCACTGACTGATGCAGTTGCCAAATAGGATGACCTCGATTCAAAATCAGGAGGCTCGACAAAAGATAGAATACCCTCATTGTCCAGCGTGATTTGATCCGCGTCGACTCCGGATAACGCGAAAGTCAGTGCATCTCCATCCGCATCAAGGGCCGTTAAACGACCGATAGCTGTCTGATTTTCGGATATGTAAAAAATGTTATCTGACAAGAACCGAGGAATATTATCGCTCTTGGCAACAATAGAGTCCTCGGAATAGTATCTTCGGATTTCGTCCTTCAGAAAAAAATAGGAGGCGAATTGAATCTCAAGCTCCTCGACCGGGGTAAGGCTTGCTACACGCACCAATGCCTCATTTCTGTCCTCTGACCATTTTACATCTAAAACCTGCAGCCTTCTCTCCCCATCATTGACAATAAAGGTAGGTGGACCAGCAATCTGTGATAGTCCAAGCTTTAGAGAGTCAGATAGGGGGCTAAAGGCGCTACCATCGAGATGNGGCAGACGCAGTTTTATNATCGCCTCTCNNGCGGAGTAGANCATGCTCGCTGTGATATTTGACAAAGATCGTGGNGGCAATGGCTCAATATCTGTAGCAAGCGCCATGATGTTTGCATCGCCCGCCCCATTCTCGGAAAGGGAGANCTCCAAAGCCGAGCGCCCCAAATTTANGAAATCGCTTATCTTGGATTTTGCTTCATAATAATTGTGGTTTCTACTGTCCTTAAAATACACGCGCAGGTCATCACCAACGAACTGAATCGTCTGGATCCCCGGGAATGCATTTCCCGAACCACCGGGATATACGGCTTGATCGTCATACCGCTTGCTCCGGAAATACTCCATGTCAGTGGTGAGGACCTCATAGTCAACAAATCTAACACATTGATTAATGGACGTCTTATATTCAAAAACACAGAAACCCTCCTCGTCGGGTTCTGGGGACGCCCACTCGATGTAATCATGTTCCCTATCAGTGTCCGCTCGCCAATTTGATATGGTTGCACTGGATATCGTCAGGATCCTTGAGCTCTCGATGCNATTCACAGAGACTTTGTATGGTATTTCCAAATCCCCTTGAACNGAGGCGGAGGGACGAATACGAAAAATGTCGCGATTATCCTGAACTTCCAACGATCCTCTACCATTAGCTAGGGTAAAAATTTTGTTCGTAAAAAATGGTTCCTCCTCAATCGATACTATAGGTGCCCTCGGGCCGTAAGTTTTGAGGTAAGATGCATGATCCTTTGCAAAATTGAATGCAACATACTTAATGTCAGTTCCAGTGCCACTCTGTTTCTGCCAGTTATAAGCTCGGCCGACACCATCTGATAGTGCAAGGGAAGTGGTGCCATCTGCGTTACTCAGAGAATTGTTCTCATCATTCGTGTCGAGAAAAATAAAGCGCTGNCGCTCTGAATTATTNACTATCGGAATGCCCGCTGGCCCTTGNGAGGATTGTATNGTCAAGGAGGCTCCATCNAGGTAATCACCATTCGAATATGCCCAATANATGTTATTGTTCTGACGAACTATTGGNCCGTAACCAATATTAGGCACTAAAATTCGCTTGACCACCTCCAGTGTTGATGCGTCGATAATAGATAAAAACTCTTGGCCATTACGGTCTACACCGTCATCTCGGTACATCGGGTTTTCAGCAACCGCGATGTACCGATCGTTGATCCAAAGCACACCCCTGACTAAAAAGTCATCAGCAATTGGCAATCGGGACAAAAGTCCCTCTGATGTCAAATACCAAGCCACCGTTGAGTTCGTGCCGCCCCCAACTCCCTCAGGTAATGTCCTCTCCCAATCAAAACCCTGTAAGACGGCAGAACCGTCAGACCGGAAGTCCATACCACTCCTTGAAAAATCTGTCAGATTCGATGAGATCAGCGATTTTGGCTCAATATCTCCCACATTTGAGTTCAAAAGGCATGAGAACTGATTAGTCGGGAGGGTAACCCTATAAATCGAACACACCTCTGGTGATAAATCAGGAATCGCTCGTTGAATATGGTTGCTGGTCAGCAGATATAGAAATTCTCCATCAGGACTAACCGCTGCCTCGGTAAAATATAAAGACTCATTCGACAGAATCGAGTCAACAACGATCTGGCCATCTTTATCCCAAGCAATCCCATTAGTCTGCTGTGAGAGGCCAACGAGATCTGCTATGGCCTCGGGCAACAAAAAACGAAAAATTATCTTCACAAACTTCAAAAGGTCGAAGCTAGTGGCGCTATTGGCAACAGGATTAGACTGATTAAGGGCAGATCCGATTCCGACACTCTCCACAGAATTAAAGTTAAATGCAACGCTCTTCGTTTTACTGCTATCGAGTGGATACACATCCAAATGATCGAGAATCCCATCTCCATCAGAATCGGTATTTGCAGGGGTTGGATCCAGCGGCAACGGATCGAGATCATCAGCCACCCCATCGTTATCATCATCGTCATCTGCATTGTTACCAATCCCATCGAGATCAGTGTCTCGAATCTCAGAGGGATCTAGCGGGAACGTATCTAACCCATCAAGGACACCATCGTTATCGTCGTCTACATCTTTATTGTCGCCGATGCCGTCTGCGTCAGTATCTACCGTCTCGGTAGGATCACTTGGAAACAGATCTCTTGCATCCTCTACCCCATCAGAGTCCCGATCCGAGATATCCCACTGAGAAAAAAGACCACTTACCTGACGAATAAGATTGAAAAAGTAAGAGGTTTGAAGCGTCGCGCCTGAAGATGACTCCCAGCTACCATTCACATCACCCATCAATACCCCTACAAAATTTATATCGCTCTGCGCAGACGAGTGTTCTAAAACTTTTGGTAAACCAGAAAACGGAACATCTGCTCGGTTGGTAACAAATCCGCCCGCGCCGTTATTTTCGGTGGGATCCCAGAAATCTGTGTCTTCCGAAATAAAAACCCATGCTCTCGGTAGAGCGCTCTCAAGTCTAACCGCCATCTTTAAGATCGCGAGGGCATCCGCTGAGGTAATNCGCGCATCCTGGTTAACATCCGCGGAAATGAATTGGTAAGGTGAGACAGCTGGCGCTAAAAGGGGGCCGTATCCATCAGGATCTGGATTTGGGTTAATACCAACAGCTATCTTTAACGCCGCAAGGGCGTCAGCGGAGCTTATAACCGAGCCGGCATCTACCGCATCAATCTGCTTTGAAAGGGTAATACGACTCGCATCGCCATCCGGAGAGGAAAAGGCATATTTGCCAGACACATCGGTAGTCGTATCCTCAACATAATTCGTCTCCTCATCATCCTCAAGCGCAGTGAGTGAAACAGAGACATTGGCAAGGTACGCATGCGAGCTCCAGTGATAAACCTGTCCNTGAGGTCCAATATCACTTGAGACNTTAACACCATNAAANGAGCCCACAAAGACNAATAAAACCTTTGAAAANAANANTAAACTACATACATTTGGCCGNAANATCATACCCTAAGCCTTTCATTATTTTTATTGTAATTTTTCTAAAACCAAANCANCGCTTNAGAATGTTACACAAAAATTTAGATTGCGGTTTAAGAGTGATCTTGCTTTAGTTCTTAGGCGCTTTCACTTTGGACCGCTACCATGCATATTACCAAAACTTAACCGGGCAACCCTTGAAGATGCAACTGCCGCCCTTTAATGCAATTTACTGATACCTTATCACGAAAAAAACTATAAAAAAATACGGTGTTGGAACTCACAAAATTTAGGTTGTTTAAGTTTTGAAGCATAAAACCTTCCAATATTCAAAAGACAAACCACACTGGCTGGCGATTATGAAGCCTAATCATTAAAACAAAACTGTACCACACTCACCGTATTGTGATTTTTCCGGTTTTTAATTTTACTCCACAACAAAAAATCGAAAGGCTTGGAGATTCTGCATCAATCTTAGGCGTTAAGACCATTGAATTTAATGTTAACTTTTCTAATTCCTTTAGAGCCAGATCCGGCGTCGTCATTCCATCAGAAATAAACCTCTTGCCCCATCAAAGATACCCTGAAAAACCCACCGTGATCAATTATTTAAAAGGTCAAAGATTTATTAATTTATTAAGTCATTAATACAACATTAAAAACCAATTTTTAACACTGCGTAAATAATAATACAAAGAATGGAGCAAGCATTATTTAACATCAGAGCGTTTTTTTTGGATCATCAATTTTTCTTTCATTATTTTTGAAAGTTTGGCAACCGTTGATTTATAGTTAATCTTTTGAACTACGTTGTAATTTTCTGTCGGATCTTTATGATGATCATACAACTCTCGGGCAACTACCTGTTCGGTTACAGTCCGCTGGTATTCAATATACCTATATCGATCGGTTTGGAGAGCATAACCGACTATCTGATTTTCGATATCATATCGGTACCTCTTGCCAACCCAAACACTCAACGCAGCGCGCTTGAAAGGCAACTTAGGATTCTTCAGAATTGGAGCAAAACTCTCCCCTTCCAAATGCTCAGGCTGAGCTAGAGCATTTAAATCGAGTAATGTAGGGTACAAATCCACTAACTCAACGATGGAACGCGTGCTCTTGATGACAGGATTGTAATTAGGTACTTTTACTATTAATGGCACCCGAGAATCAATTTCGAGAGCTGTATGTTTTACCCAGCTCTTGTGTTCCCCGAGTTTGTAACCATGATCACCAAAAACAACCACAATAGTTGATTCCTCTAACCCGTTAACTTTGAGAGCATTTAAAATTTTGCCTATCTGAGCGTCTATAAAAGTTACTGAGGCGTAATACCCATGCTTAAGATGCTGGGCAACATCTGGAGCTATTTCAAGTCTACCCCGCGGCATGCCATAGTAGTTTCTTAGCTCGCCATAGTTGTTCATCGTATGCTTCGTGAAATTATCCGGAAAATAAGGATTGGAGGCAGCGGAAATCAAAGAGGGGTTATACATATCCCAATATTTTTTAGGTGGCGTAAACGGTAAATGGGGCTTACGAAATCCCACCGCCAAAAAGAAGGGCACAGTTCTGTCTAAGTTTTCTATTTCATCAATTGCTCTTCGAGCTACCCTACCATCATGATGCTCATAGTCGGCTACATCTGCAGCCTCAGTTGGCGGACCCTTTGTTCCAGCATTAGGATTACTTTTTTGATTCAACGTAACTAGCTCTTTTGCTTCATCAGTCACATATCCAGATCCATTAATCGCTCTGAAAGGTGGTTTGCTCCAAGCTTGCGTATCGTCATCGTTGTGATGATATATTTTGCCGACAGAAACAGTATTATATCCATTCTTCTTCAAGTGCATCGGCAAACTATCTACGTGGGGGAGTTGTTCCTGCTTTTTTGACGCTATTCCGTAGATTTTCGTGGAATGCACATACATACCCGTTAAAACACTTATCCGCGAAGCTCCGCAGATAGGGGCCTGCGAGTAGGCCTTTTGAAAAAAAATACCATTCTGAGCGAGCTTATCAATATTTGGTGATTTAACTTGTTTCACTCCATACACACCTAACTCAGGACGTAAGTCGTCAACTACAATAAATAGAATATTCATCTTAGAACTTCCAACGGAAGTTGATAAAGTAGCCGCTACCTCTGCAGATGAGGGAAGACAATTAATAGATATGCAACACAAAAGATATGTTCTTAGAGAAAATAGGATATTAAGATTTTTCATAAGGACAAAATTCTATTTGGACCATTTCTAAAGCTAGACGCCACTGTTAATTATTACACACTTGATTGGGAGTGGAGAAACAAGAATCTAATCAAAAAGAACTCTTTTGGAAATTTAAAGATATATCTTGGTAAGGTGAGTTGAGATCAGCCGAGAAGATTGTGTGCCGATGTGCATTGAGGAAGTCTCAGCGCGTTCCGCTGACTAAAAGCACCCAATACTAAGTAACTAGTAGTTGCTGGTGAGGATGAAGTACCTGATTGAACCAAAACGATTCATCAACAATATTGGGCGAATCAATCGACATTATTGTTCATTGTCAAAACGCAGATTAACGGCCGAATGCCGGTTCAGGAATTAAGATCTACAACCTTCCTTGTCCGGTTAGCATCCTAAACTCCTACTACCAATAAATTTGGTGGAGCCTACCGGGATCGAACCGGTGACCTCAACACTGCCAGTGTTGCGCTCTCCCAGCTGAGCTAAGGCCCCTTAAGGATTAATGGTAGGTACCGGCTGGTTGCAAGTCAAGCACAAGTCTTGGGGCAGATGATCAGCGCCTTTTAGATTAATGCCGAAGAAACAGCGTCATTGAAAGTTTTTTCTAATTTTTTTTGTTTCTTCTTTCCCAAACCACCCATCAGTTCGAGCGCATGACGCAGTCGCGCCAGTGACATTTCTCGCCCAAGAAGGCACATGGAATCCATTACCGATATTGAGACAGTACTGCCCGATAGCGCCACGAAGACGGGGCCTAAAATAATCTTTAATTTCATATTCATCATGTTAGACACAAAGTCACAGGCACTGAGAATTTCTTCACGATTCCAATCTTTCAAACCCTCCAGCCGCCAAATACTGTATTGTAGAACTTGGATAGTTTGCTCTTCATCCAAATGAGATGTCGTCAGATCCAACCGATCGATGTTTAGCATCCCAGAGATTAAATAGGATCCAAGAGGAGCTAAATCTGATAGAATCTCGATTCGGTCTCGAGCATGTGGCAAAAACTTTATCAATTTTTCTTGATTAAATGACCAATTAACAATGCGATTCGCCAGCTGCTCATCAGACAATTCTTCCCTAATCCAAACTCCATTTAACCAACGGAGCTTCTCAACATCGAAAACAGGTCCACCTAATGAAATTCTTGATATATCGAAGGAGTCGAACATTTCCCTCAGACTAAACTTTTCTCTTTCATCCGGCATCGACCATCCCATTCGACCTAAATAGTTTAAAAGACTTTCGGGAAGAAATCCCATCCGCTCATAATACAAAATGCTCGTAGGATTTTTGCGCTTTGACAACTTAGTTTTATCTGTGTTTCGAAGAAGTGGTAGATGACAGAATTTAGGCTGATCCCATCCAAGATATTCGTACAACAAAATGTGTTTCGGAGTCGAATTAATCCACTCCTCACCTCTAATGACATGGGTAATCCCCATCAGATGATCATCCACTACATTTGCGAGATGGTAAGTGGGCATGGCATCAGATTTTAGTAAAATCTGAGAGTCAATCTGGCTCCAATCAATTGATATAGCACCCCTCAAAATATCATCGAAGGTGCACTGCCCATCCTGAGGAACTTTCATCCGTATTACATAAGGAACTTTTGCAGAAATCCTTCTTTTTATTTCGCTAGTCTTTAGCGTAAGACAATGTCCATCATAACCGACGGTTTGTCGGTTCTTCATTTGAGATTTCCTCACCCCTTCAAGACGCTCTGCAGAGCAAAAACATCGAAAGGCATTACCCTCTTCAACAAGCCGACATGCATACTTCCGATATATCTCAGTACGCTCACTTTGTCGGTAGGGTCCAAATTCTCCTCCGATGTCAGGACCCTCATCCCAATCAAGCCCCAACCACCTGAGCGCTTTTAGAATTTTCTCTTCAGATGCTTGGGTAGAGCGCTGACGATCAGTATCTTCAATTCGCAACAAAAATTTGCCTCCATGACTTCGGGCGAATGCCAAGTTAAAAAGGGCAACGTAAGCAGTCCCAACATGCGGATCCCCAGTTGGCGAGGGAGCGATACGGGTGCGGATACTCAAGATTTGTCTCCTTATATTTCAACTGCCAATAAGTCAGTGTGTCTATTATACGTCTTAACGGCAGACTCTCTCTAGCTCGAATTCTCATGTATTTATCTTGAGTGAAGTTTCATCATTTTCGACAATTTCAGAAATGATAATCGAAAAATAGTCATCACTTATTTGCATTATTTTGTAAATGTTTATATCATATATGGTATACATTGTAACATTTATCTGTAAAAGAGGACTTTCATGACCGCAGAGAATTTTTTTGCCGTTGTTGACCCAACGACAAATAATCACGTTGCTCTGGAGCGCGCAATCAATACGGCGCAGCTAATGGACATCCAACCTAAAATGTGCGTTTTTGTTGCTGTCGATGCTGGTAACGCTGATACCAGCATCAGCAACACAAATATCACAAGGAACACTTCGTGGTTTGAAGAAAAAATACATAATCCGCTTAAAAAAGCGAAATTGGAGTACCAAATAGAAATTTCATGGGCCGAGCATTGGCAAAAAGCGGTAATACAATCCGCAAGCGCATTCAATGCTTCCCGTATTCTTGTGCCGGCGAATAAGCCCGCATCCAACAGGCGTCTTTACTTCTCGGAGTTTGAATGGAAGCTCCTAAAGCGTGCATTTTGTCCAGTGGTTTTGGTGAGGGCAGGCGGAAGCAGACAACGAAAGGTAGTTTTAGCTGCGGTAAATTTTCAGGCGCGACGACCTCGGCAAAAAGATCTAAACAAATCCATCCTGACAAAAGGGCGTCAACTAGCAAGCTCTTATGATGCCCAATTTCACGTTATAAACGCCTATATGGATTCTATGTCCTATCCCGACAGAGGAATGCTTGCGCGAGAAACTGAGCTGAAATCAAATCAGATTCATGTGATCCAGGGTTACACAGATGAGGCAGTTGCTAAGGTCGCGTACGAGCTGAGTGCCGATGTTGTCGTGGTGGGCACTCTTGGACAATCAGGACAAGTCAAAAATTTACGAGGTAATACCGTCGAAAGGGTGATTTCTGCTCTTGATGTAGACGTCGTAATTGTGAATTCAGAATAACCAGAGGCCTCTTGACCTTCGCACAACCGCCGGTTGATTATCTGATTGACATAGCTCCAGAGTCCACGAGAAAGGCAAAATTCTCAGCTTTGCCCTCAATAAGCAGTCGCCAGACCAACAATTAGCTAAGTAAAAATACCTTGCCTATCCGCAAGATCAACTAAAAACTGACAGGGCTTCCAGAATTCGTCTCCCGTGATTTCCCTGTAATGCAGGAGTTTTTCTATTACATTTTTGAGGCCAAGACAGTTAGCGTAATGCATTGGCCCTCCCCTGTATCGCGGCCAACCGTACCCATACACGTACACGACATCTATGTCACTGGCGCGACTCGCTATCCCCTCCCCTAAAATTTTCGCACCCTCATTTATCATAGGTAACAGGCAACGCTCTAAAATCTCACTATCGCTTGAGTTCCTGGGTTCAATCCCCTGCAAGCGTCCGCAATCTCTGATCACCTCAGAAACAATCTCAGAGTGGATCGGCTTCCGCCCTTCATAGTCATAGAAACCATTTCCCGATTTTTGCCCAAAACGACCTAACCCGCACAGACAGTCCCTTATGTCACTAGGGTTCGACCTTTCAGCGTTCCACCCTAGATCCAAGCCTGCTAGGTCTCCCATCTGGAACGGCCCCATTGGAAAACCAAATTGATATAGCACACGGTCTATCTGCTGGATTGGCACTCCCTCTAAGGCAAGTTGATTAGCCTGCACTTGTCGATAGTGCAGAATACGATTCCCGACAAATCCTGGACACACGCCAACTAACACTGGCACCTTACTTATCCTTTTCGCAAAACTCATACAGGTCGCAATCACATCATCTGAAGTGTTTTTGCCGCGCACTACTTCCAGCAATTTCATGATATTAGCGGGGGAAAAAAAATGAAGGCCAATAACCGATTCTGGACGTTTCGTCGCGCTAGCAATTTCGTTCAAGTCCAAGGCCGATGTGTTGGATGCAAGAATTGCACCAGGCTTTGCAATTGAATCAAGTCTTGAGAATATACCCTTTTTAACACTCATTTCCTCAAACACTGCCTCTATAATTAGATCGCAATCATTGAGGTCACCCAATTTCAGTGATCCTTGTATTAGCTTGCAGCGCTCATAAGCAATATCAACTGTAATTCGTCCTTTTTTTACGGTGCTCTCATAATTTTTACGTATGGTTTCGAGGCCCTTTTCAAGAGCTTTTTGACTCGTCTCTACTATGGTTACCGGAATACCTACATTTGCAATACTCATGGATATACCTCCACCCATGAGGCCGCCCCCAATTACTCCTACACTTGAAATTGGCCGATGCTTGATCTCCTTGTCCAATCCTTCTATTTTGGAGGCTTGACGCTCAGCAAAGAAAAAATACTGTTGGGCCCTCGCCTGATCACCTTTCATCAGCTCCATTACCAGATCGCTTTCAATCGAGAGTCCTTCATCAAATGACTTGTTAACAGCAGCTTCAATACAACGGATGTTATATTCGGGGGCGATAAATCCGCGGGCACGACGAGAAATAAGCTCTCGGGTATCACGGAAAATACCATGGTCTACTAATTTTAACTTATCACTTCTATCTCTAACACGAAAAGGCTTATCTCTGGACAACCCTTTTTCGTTAGCAAATAGGAGTGCTGACGAGAGCAAATCCGAGTCCACTAATTTATCGATCAAACCATAATCAAGCGCCTCTACTGCGCTAATCGGCGTTCCAGAGACAACCATATCTAGTGCTATCTTTGGCCCGACTAGCCTTGGCAAACGTTGAGTCCCTCCTGCACCAGGCAAAATACCAAGTTGCACTTCCGGAAGACCTAATTTCGCTGTGGAAATTGCCACCCGATAGTGGCAGCAGAGCGCCAATTCTAGACCACCGCCCAAAGCGGTTCCGTGTATCACCGCTATTAACGGTTTATCTACACTGTCCATTACGTCATGTAATTGGGAGTGAACCGGTTCTTGCATTGGAGCGCCGAACTCTTTTATGTCAGCACCAGCACAAAATGTTTTTCCACTGCAATTGAGGACTATCGATGACACCAAATCATCAATCATAACGAGCTCAATAGCTTTTTTTACACCAGATCTAACATTGTGACTTAGTGCATTGACTGGAGGATTTTCGATAGTAATTAATGCCACTCTGTCCTTAATTTGTAACGATACCGTGTCCGTAATTTTCATTGTGTTATTTCTCCCAACTAATTACACCCAAAGATTTTTATACACCTCCACCCCAAAAATGGTAAAACAAAGATTGTGGGTGCAAAGAATTGTAACAAATAATCGCCGATGCCAGTTGATAATCCTAAATTAACGGTTGTAGCATTATCTTATTGATACCAGCATATTTTGAAATTGGGACATCAAAATGAAAAATCGAGACAAAGTGGCACTTATAGTCGGAGCCGGTGACGGTATTGGAATGGCAATCATGAGAAAATTTGCTCAAGAGGGTCTTATCGTATGCGGCGCTCGACGTAATGGCGAAAAATTAACGCCGCTGATAGAGGAATTGAATACCAAGAGGTTAATTGCACATGCCTTTAGTTGCGATGCTCGAAAAGAGGATGCAGTTATAGATTTGTTTGCCCATATAGAGAAGGAAATCGGGATAATTGAGGTTGTGATATTTAATGTGGGTGCAAATGTCCCAATGAAGTTGCTTGAGACTGACACCCGAAAGTTTTATAAGATTTGGGAAATGGCTTGTTACGCAGGTTTTTTAACTGGCCGCGAGGCCGCTAGATATATGATAAAACGCCAGAGAGGCACCATCCTATTTTCGGGCGCAACGGCTAGTGTTCGTGGGTCGGCTGGCTTTGCCGCCTTTGCAAGCGCAAAACATGGCCTTCGAGCTCTCGCCCATAGTATGGCTCGGGAACTCGGACCACAGAATATTCATGTGGCTCATGTGATTATAGACGGGGCAGTGGATACCCTTTGGATACGCCAAAACCATCCAGATTATGAGACGTTAAAGACAAAGCAAGGGATCATTGAACCCGCCGACCTTGCCGAAAATTACGTTACACTTTACAAACAGCCAAAAACCACTTGGACACTTGAACTAGATATCCGACCCTGGAGTGAAAAATTCTGAAGTTTTTTCTGTATATCCTTATGCCGCATCTGTGATTTTGGATGCAAAAAATGGACATATCATCGAACAAGCTCAGAATGAGCTCCAAGATGTATCTAAAATGTTTGATCAAGATACTTAGCCTGCGGAGGAGCCTTAAATGGAGGAAAATAGAGTAAATGTTCTTTGCATGAAATGGGGTACAAAGTATCCTGCGAAATATGTAAATGTGCTATACGCCATGGTGAAACGAAATCTGACTCGGCCCTTTCGGTTTGTTTGCCTGACTGATGACCCCCATGGATTGGTGTCACAAATAAATCACTATCCTCTGCCTAAACTTAAAACCGAGTTGAGTGGGCCCGAGCGCGGCTGGAACAAGTTGGGTGTTTTCTCAAAAAAACTTTACGACCTTAAGGGACAGGTTCTGTGTCTCGACCTAGATTTAATTATCACTGGGCCCCTAGATGATTTCTTTGATTATTTTGGTGACGTTGTAATCATACGAGATTGGTTAAAACACGATGGAACTGGAAATTCCTCCGTTTATAGGTTTGAAATTGGCTCGCATCCGGATGTTGTCAGTGAATTCGAGGACAAATATGAATGCATCAAAAAGACCTATCGAAATGAGCAAGAATACCTTTCTGCAAAACTCATTGGCAAAAATGCTCTCTCCTATTGGCCAGCCAGCTGGTGTCGGAGTTTTAAGCGACATTGCATAAAGCCATTTTCACTTATCGCTTCGCGAGAAACTGAAGTCCCGCATGATGCAAGATTCATTGTGTTTCATGGTAAGCCCGATCCACATAACGCGGCCCTTGGAAAAAGCGGAAAATGGTACCGACGATTCGAACCTGCAACATGGATCAAAGATTATTGGTTCTAATTGTGCGCTAATTCACTGCCAATCTCTCACAAGCTTTCCATACCTAAAATGAATAAATGGTCCAGGGACCTCAAAATCGGAATGAGTTGAAATACGTTTTTCAACCTCTTCAAGAATAATTCTGGTGATATGCGGTAACTGTAAAGACCTGGCCTCATCCAGTGTGAACCAAGAAATGTTTGACAATTCGTCCGTCGAGTTCTGGTTTATTTTTTGCTCAAGGATAAACCGGTCCGAACACATCAAAAAGAAACGAGCATCATACCGACGACTTCGGTATGGGGGAGTTATCGCGCGTGCTATGTATTGTAACTGATCCAGTCTAGGATTCGCCCCAGAGCTCAAAAACTTTTTCCAGATCGGAGACTGGATACACAACAATTTATCCTCTCTTTTCCCAACTACTAAACCGGTTTCTTCAAAAGTCTCCCTTATCGCTGCAATGGCCAACGCCCTTGCTCTTGCTGCGCTGCATCCCTTCTTTAATCTTTTGAAAACTGCCAACTGCAAGCTCGCTCTCGCATGAACCCGACTGTCCGAGCGGTCTACCACCCCACCAGGGAACACAAACTTATTCGGCATAAATTTGTG
>PBJN01000042.1 GCA_002720735.1 Porticoccaceae bacterium | reverse complement strand
GCGTGCTAGGCCTCAGAGTTTTCTCAGATGAGAGCAGTCGGATGAATCTTTCCCTTCAAGATGTATCAGGAAACTTATTAATAATATCCCAATTTACTTTGGCAGCTGACACCCAAAAAGGTCTGAGACCAAGCTTCTCTAGCGCCGCACCACCCGAGCACGCGAAATTGATTTATGAATACTTCGTCGAGCGAGCCCAATTCAACTATAAAAAAATTGCAGCCGGAATTTTTGGAGCCAATATGCAAGTTTCATTATGTAATGACGGGCCGGTAACTTTTGTACTTGAGAGTTGAACGTAAACATCCTTATGATCTTAGGCGCGCAAGTATCTTGCCGTGGAAACCTTGAAATCCGGTATTGCTCATGATCACCATATGAGCGTCTGACTTCGCAACCAAAACACAACTATCGATGAGATCCTCCAATACCCGAAAAACCTTGAAGTTGACATCCGCGAATGACATAAGGTCGGCGGCATCCCACAAAACTTCCGGACCCAAGTACCAGAAAACTTGGTCCGAGTCCTCGAGCGATAAAGCCAAATTTTTCCCGTGAAAACCCCGGCGCATTGTCGCCGATCCAGGCTCTATGACAGTAATAATCTTTGCACCACCCACCCTTGCGCGAAGCCCACCCAGAGTAGCCGCGATGGCCGTTGGATGGTGCGCAAAATCATCATAAAGGGTAAAATTTCCTTTTTGGAAAATAATCTGCATNCTCCTCATGACTCCAGAAAAATCACTCAAAGCAGCACAACTATCCTCGATGCTAACCCCAACCTGGTGAGCAGCAATAATCGCAGACATCGCATTCCTTACATTATGCAAGCCAAATTGATCCCAATTTACACGGCCACTATCAACTGAATTAAGGCCGTCAGAGTACCTAACCTCAAAAGAGGACATATCCTCCTTGATCAATCGATATTGCCAATCGCAACCATCATCGGAATGCGATATTGTCCTGCTCCAACACCCTCTATCGATCAAAGCCTTTACGACTTTGTCGTCATCCGGGTAAATAATATTAACATTACTGGGCAACGTACGAAGCAGGTGATGAAACTGAGTTTCTATAGCTCCCAAGTCCGGGAAAATATCAGCATGATCGAATTCGATGTTATTAATCACCAAAGTGTTACTCCGGTAGTGGATAAATTTCGATCGCTTATCAAAAAAAGCGCAATCATATTCATCCGCCTCGACTACAAAATACCGACCGCTCCCCATAGTGGCTGACATTTCTTTGTTTATGGGCACCCCGCCGATGAGATATCCTGGATTCAGTCCTGCTCGGGACAACATTGCAACAATCATGCTAGCGGTTGTGGTCTTCCCATGTGTGCCTGCGACAGCAATCACGTGCCGATTTGCAAGAATGTTGGCACCCAGCCACTCTGGGCCAGAGACATGATCTAACTGAAGATCGAGCATCGACTCCACGCATGGGTTGCCGCGGGATAGCGTATTGCCAACAACAACAAGATCCGGACGGGGTTGAAACTGATCAGGTTTGTAGCTATCAACAAAAGTAATACCTGCCTTTTTTAACTGATCACTCATGGGCGGGTATACCTTAGCGTCACTGCCTGTGACGTGATGACCCTGCTGCTTGGCCAGTTGTGCCAACGAGCCCATAAAAGTGCCGCAGATACCGAGTATGTGTATGTGCATACTTGTTCCTTGTGTCATGCAACTCAACCGCGAGCTAGCTAATTATAGAAAAATTAATTGCCATTCCAGAAGCATAAAGATCAGTAACTGACTTAACTACGTAACCCTTATGATATAGAATCCGCGGAAAGTGGCAATCACGTTAATGAACTTTCAGTCACCGAATTTATAGGACTGAGCGAGAACAACCTCATGCAGTTAAAAATATTGCGCATCTACGAAGCGATCGTGCTCCGTAAACCAACTATGGCTCTCACCTGCATCTTTCTCTTGACTGGATTTATGGCGCTGGGATTGCAGCACTTCAAGCTGGATGCATCAGCAGAATCAGTAACACTGGAAAACGATAATGACCTAACTTACTACCGCGATATGGTCGGGCGATATGGCAGTGACAACTACCTGATCGTGACCTACCGACCTAAGGCCGGCGACCTTTTCGATGATAAAAATATTAGCCTCCTGAAAGCTTTGAGGGACGACTTAAGCTTGATCTCAGGGGTCTCGGGCGTGGTATCCATTCTTGATCTCCCTCTGCTCTACAGCCCTAAGATCGAGTATACCGATTTCAGCGGAAAACTGCGAAACCTCCTCTCCGAGAATATCAACAAGACCCTTGCCGAGAGAGAGTTCCGAGACAGCCCAATATACAAAGATACCGTTATCAGTGAAGACGGACAAACAACAGGAATGATTTTAAATCTCAAATATGATGAGACATTCCTCAAGTTGGTAAGACAACGAGATACTCTCAGAACAAAACAAATTCAAGAACCTCTGACCACCTTGGAATACCAAGAACTCAAACAAATCAGCGCAGATTTTTTGAAGCACCGCACCAATGAGGCGTTAAGAATTGAAATACTAATTGCTCAAATCAGAAGCGTCATCAGTNGGTATAAGAAGGAAGGAACGATCTTCTTAGGTGGTCCTGACATGATAACAGCCGATATGATGCAATTCTTGAAGGAGGATCTGCTTATTTTTGGAATAGGTGTCTTGATATTCATGATTGTCACCCTTTGGCTAATTTTTCGTCGGGTGCGCTGGGTTTTGTTGCCACTAATTTCTTGCACCACGTGCCTTGTTGCAATGCTGGGGTTTTTTAGCTGGATCGATTGGCGACTAACTATCATTTCATCCAACTTCATATCTTTACTTCTAATCATTACGCTAGCATTGTCCATCCACATAATCGTCCGTTATCAAGAGCTCTCCAGCCAACTTGTAAAGACAAACCAGCTGAAACTCGTAAAGGCGACAGTAGCCTCAATGATTAAGCCATGTTTCTACACGGTTTTAACAACTGCAGTAGCATTTATGTCTCTCGTAGTAAGCAACATCCGGCCGGTGATTGATTTTGGGTGGATGATGACAATTGGAGTAGGCGTTTCTCTCGCTACTACCTTTATCGTTATCCCCGCGTGCATGATGTTACTCCATCGTTCCCACCCTTCTCCCTATGAAGAAACCGTTTCCGTAACGCGTTTCTTCGCGGTATCGACAGAAAAAAATGGCGGACTTATCGTGTTGATGTCGCTCTTTATGAGTTTAATGGCAGCGTGGGGGATAACACAACTTGAAGTNGAAAACCGGTTCATCGATTACTTTCATAGCGACACCGAGATCTATAAGGGAATGGAAACTATCGACACTTCGTTGGGAGGCACCACTCCCTTGGATATCGTATTACAAGCTCCTANGCAAATTGAAACTAAGAATTTGACCTCCCTCGATGAAACTGACGACTTTGATGATTACTTTGATGACGACTTTGATAGCCTAGAAAGTGCGACAGTGGAACAAAGTGCATCTTCAGGATANTGGATGTCTTCCGCCGGATTAGACGACTTAAGTAAACTTCATGCATTCCTCGAAACTCAACCAGAAATAGGTAAAGTGAACTCTCTGGCGCAACTTTACAAAGTTGCGAATGACTTGTCCGGAAAGAAATTAAATGATTTTGAACTGGCGGTCCTTAAGAAAAATTTACATTCAGAAATTTATGATCAACTTGTATCCCCCTACTACATAGAAGACTCAGATGAAACTCGAGTGCAATTACGCGTGATGGAAACCAGCGAGCATCTGAACAGGGAACACTTAATTAGGAAGATTAAGCGGTATCTCACCGAAGAACTACAATATAACAATGAAGATATTCGTTTGAGCGGGCTCCTCATTCTCTATAATAATATGCTGCAGAGTCTGTACACGTCCCAAGTTGTTACGCTGGGAGCCGTTTTTACTGGGATACTCATGATGTTCACAGTACTCTTCAGATCTATTGTGATTTCAGTTATAGCTATTATTCCAAACCTCCTTGCAGCTATTATTGTGCTAGGCGGTATGGGCATAGCAGGGATACCGTTAGACATGATGACTATTACTATCGCAGCAATAACGGTAGGGATCGGGGTAGATCACTCTATTCACTACCTAACTCGTTTTGAAAAAGAGCACCGCCTTGATAGAGACTATGCACAAGCTATGTATCGAGCGCATTCCAGCACCGGAAGGGCTCTATTTTACACCGCCACTACCATTATTGCCGGCTTCTCTATCTTGTGTTTGTCCAATTTTATTCCNTCAATTTACTTTGGCCTTCTAACTAGCCTCNCAATGATAGCTGCGCTTCTTGGATCAATGACCCTGCTCCCAAAATTAATTTTGTTAGTGAGACCATTCGATGCCAACACGATGATCGAAATCACAAGCAAGTCAAACTAGTCAAGAGGTAACACAAGTCTTAGTATTGCAGCTATGCCAATTAAAAAAAAACCTAAAATCAAAAGAAAAACAATCTTACTTCTTATTTTNGATGGCTTTGGCTATAACGAGGAAAAAAGGTTTAATGCAATTTCACAGGCCCACACGCCGACCTGGGACTCAATATGGGAGTCCTGCCCCAGGGGACTAATCGAAACCTCCGGTTCAGCAGTGGGTCTACCAGANGGACAAATGGGAAATTCAGAGGTTGGCCACATAACGCTGGGCGCGGGAAGGGTCATCCATCAAAATTTCGCTAGAATAAACAGTAGCATATNTGACGGCTCTTTCTCTTCGAACAAAGCCTACTGTGAAGCGGTCGACCGAACTTTGGTTATTGGCGGTGCTGTCCATATTCTTGGTCTTTTATCCGATGGTGGCGTCCACTCCCACAGTGACCACATCAATGCTGTGATCAACCTAGCTGCCACTCGTGGTGCCAAGAAGATTTATCTCCATGCTTTTTTAGACGGACGCGATTGCCCTCCAAGGAGTGCAATACCCTACATAAAAAAAACGCAAGCACTTTTTAAAACCNTAGGCGTTGGCAGTTTTGCGTCTGTAATAGGAAGATTTTACGCACTTGACAGGGATAACCGCTGGGATCGAATTGAAGCTGCTTACAAGTTGATTACAGAAGCGAAGGGACTCTATGTCTCCAAAGATCCTTTGACTGCAGTGGCCGAAGCATATTCCAGAGGAGAAAACGATGAATTCATCAGCGCAACATCAATACAGAGTAGCAACAAAAAAAAGGTAAAAATCAACGATGAGGACGCTGTAATATTCATGAATTTTCGTCCAGATCGGGCACGCGAACTTACTCGAGCGCTCGTGGGTGGAAAAGACTTTGAGGGTTTTAAACGTTCGGTAGTAAAAGACATGTCAAATTTTGTAATGACAACCGAATACGAAGCGGGGCTTNATCAAGCTTGTGCTTTTCCGCCTCAAAAATTTAAAAATTCACTGGGCCAGTACCTTTCAAAACGAAATAGACGACAGCTACGCATTGCTGAAACTGAGAAATATGCTCACGTAACATTTTTCTTTAACGGAGGACAAGAAGCGCCCTTCGAGGGGGAAGAGCGTATTTTAAAAAAGTCACCAAACGTGAGCACTTATGATTTAAAACCAGAAATGAGTGCTCCTGAAATAACGGCTAGTCTCGTCGAGGCCATACAATCGCAACGCTTTGATGTGATAATTTGTAATTATGCAAATTGTGATATGGTTGGACATACNGGTAATTTTACTGCGGCAATCGAAGCTGTAGAGGCTGTGGATGCTGCACTCTCAAAAACGCTTTGCGCAATAAATGAAATCGGTGGAGAAGCGCTTGTGACTGCTGACCACGGTAATATTGAACAAATGTATGATGCGATAATTAAACAACCTCACACCCAGCATACTACATTGCCCGTACCGATTGTTTATGTCGGTCCAAAGAACATACACTTTCGCTCAGGCGGAAGCCTGGCTGATGTCGCTCCAACAATATTGGACCTAATAAAAATGCGTAAACCGGAAGAAATGACCGGAATATCTCTTGTTTACAGGCCCCCGAAGTGAGAAATCTTTCGACTTGGTTATTGCTAATTTTGAGCGCACTCTCATTCACCTTAGGTGCGGAGAATCAGGAGCAACTNAATTGGTTACAAAAATCAATAGACGAATTACAAAAAAGTCTACAAAAAAGTGGTCTCGAGAAAGAGGAAATAGAAAACGAATTAATGTTGGTAGAGCTGAAAGTTGCCCTGTTAAACAGTGCACTAAGAGAACTGGGCGCTGATATAGTTCAACTCGAGAAAAAGCAAATAGAACTTCAGCAACAAAAAGCAACCTTCCAAGATGGGATAGAAAGTCAGCTCACAGAATTGTCATTACACCTCAACGCGGCATATAAGATGGGTGCGCAAGAGCCTGTAAAACTGCTGCTAAACCAGAGAGATCCTAGCAAGTTCTCAAGGATGCTCAGTTACTATACCTATTTTTCTCAGTCTCGCACNAAGCAAATAGAAGCTTATGAAGTGAATTTAAGGGCTCTCGATCAAGTGCTAATTGCCCTTGATCAGCAAAAAATTGTGCTCGCTCAATCGAAAGTTAACCTTGCAAAGAATCAAAATGAATTGCTTGAACGAAAAAAACAACGTGAAACAACATTAAGAAAACTGCACCTTTCCCTTGCCAGCGACCAAAAAAAGCTAGACCAGTGGGAAAAACAGCGTTCACGTCTTCAGCGTCTCTTATCCTCCGTTGAGGAGTCCTCTCGAGAATTCATTCTGCATGATGACTATGTGTCGATGTTATCTCGAAAGGGTAAACTGAACTGGCCTGTAAGTGGGCGGTTGGAAAAGCGCTTCGGTAATATCCGAAGCGGCTCCTTAGAATGGGAGGGGTGGCTATTAGGTATTGAGGCGGGGACTCCCGTGAGCACCGTTCATCAAGGGCGCGTTGTTTTTTCAAATTACTTACGTGGCTTCGGACTACTGATAATCGTTGATCATGGCGATAGCTATATGTCACTGTATGCTCATAATCAAGAACTTCTGAAAGATACTGGAGACTGGGTAGATACAGGGGAAATACTTGCTCACTCAGGTGACAGCGGTGGTTTAAATAAACCTGCTTTATATTTTGAAATACGTCAAAATGGAAAACCTCGGAACCCGAAACAGTGGCTTAAATCAAATTAGGAGATCACGTGGTCCGCAGACTATAAAGTACGATATTTCAACACAACATACAGTGTTGGGATAGATGCAAGTTTTGTGGTCCAATGAAAATAAAAATATCTGATTCATTCGCATGAAGGTGAAAGTATAAAATGAAATTTACTAAAAAAGTTTTAGTACTTTATCTATATTTGCTAACTGTTGCATGGTTTACAGTATCTGATGAACAAAAAATTTCTGATCAAGATACCGCTCGAACGATGGAAGAGCGTAGCCGTTTGCCACTCCGAGAGCTCCGATCTTTCACGCAGGTATTCGAACAGATTCGTCAAGGATACATTGAAAAAGTTGAGGATCGGCAACTTTTGGAAAATGCCATCTCTGGAATGTTATTAGAACTAGATCCTCACTCCGCCTACCTATCAAAGCAAGACTACCAGAACCTACAAGAAAATACGTCAGGTTATTACGGTGGCCTGGGAATTGAGATAAGTGCTGAAGATGGGCTTATAAAAGTAATCTCACCCATCGATAATAGCCCTGCGGAGAGAATAGGTATNCGTGCAGGGGATTTAATTGTTGAAATAGACGGATCTTCAGTGAGGGGCTTAGCGCTTCCTCGAGCAATCGCCAAATTACGCGGGAAAAAGGGAAGCACTATTGACATTAGTGTTATTCGAGATGATGTAGACGAACTTCTTTCATTCACCATCACAAGAGACGAAATCTATACAAGTTCGGTAAAAAGTCGAATTTTGCGGCCTGGTTTTGCCTACATAAGAATCTCACAATTTCAAAAAGACTCTGGCGAGGATTTCGTTGAGGCTTTAAAAAATTTGAGAAGCGACAATTCCAACATCGGTCAACTACTTGGTCTCATATTGGATCTCAGAAATAATCCCGGCGGTCTTGTTCCTGCGGCCGTAGACGTCGTAGATGCACTTCTAGACGACGGAATAATCGTTTACACAGAGGGCAGGTTGGCAAGTGCCAATGTTACATTCAATTCTACTCCGGGAGATCTTATCCAGCATATTCCTATCGTGGTGCTCATAAATGGAGGCAGTGCATCGGCATCTGAAATTGTCGCAGGGGCTCTCCAAGACCATCGGCGCGCAGTGATAGTAGGTACCCAAAGCTTTGGCAAAGGNTCTGTACAAACTTTGCTACCGCTTGGCGACGGCAGAGCAGTTAAACTTACCACGGCTAGGTACTTCACGCCGAAAGGCCGATCAATTCAAGCGCAAGGGATAAAGCCAGATGTGATTATTCCGAGAGTTGATCTTCAAATCCCTCTTCAACAGAAACGTTTGCGGGAAAGCGATTTAGAGGGTCATCTGGAAATGCACCAAAAATTCGGTGAAAAATCAGAAATCGAAATTGAGGATTTAAATAACGATAATCAACTTAAAGAAGCTCTGAACATACTCAGAGGCTCTCGTCTCTTTCTCACCTCTGGGACAGAGACATGAATCTTAAGAATCATCTGTCCCAAGTCGATCAACTTTTTGAAATCCTCTGGGCAACTTATGTCCACGCCGCCCGCGTGCGCCGATGTAATTATCCAAGTCTTTATTCTTCATATGAAGGTAACGCTTTCCCGAATGCACAAAAAGAGATGAGCCTGGGCGGACAATCGCATAGTCAACAACATATTCCTCTCGATTAACAACTCGCGATGCCGGAATGTTAATAATCTTGTTTCCTTTTCCTTTTGAGAGGTATGGGAGCTCTGTTACAGGAAAAAGAAGAAGTCTGCCCGTACTGCTCACCGCAGCGATAAGCGCAGTTTTGTCTGAGATGAATTTCACACTTAAAAGTTTCCCACCGGCAGGTATTGAAATAACCGCCTTACCGGAGCGATTTTTTGTATTCAGCATGTCTAGCGATGTAACAAAACCATATCCAGCATCATTACCTAAAAGGATATGTTGAGAATCTGCTCCCATGATAACGTCACAGAAGTGCACGCCGCTGGGCGGATTTAATCGACCTGTTAATGGTTCCCCTTGCCCCCTAGCTGAGGGCAGAGTGTGACTAGCCACAGCGTAGCAACGTCCAGTGCTATCCAAAAAGAGGGCACTTTGATTGCTTCGCCCCGTAGCGCTCGCGAGAAAGGTGTCTCCAGCCTTATATGACAAAGTTTTGGGATCCAAATCATGTCCTTTTGCGGAACGAATCCAGCCATGTTTTGATAAGATAACTGTAATCGGATCTATGCTAAGAATATCCCGCTCACTAAAGGCCTTTGCCTCGCCTCGCGCTACTATAGGGGAACGACGCGGATCACCAAACTCTTGAGCCGAGGATTCTAATTCCGCTTTTACTAAATCAGTTAGAAGACGATCCGAATCCAACAATTTCATCAAATGGTGTCTTTCACCACCCAAGGTCTCTTGCTCTGCCCGAATTTTTAATTCCTCCAATCTGGCTAACTGACGTAGTTTTGTCTCCAAAATGTAGTCCGCTTGAATCTCTGTCAATGAAAATATAGAAATCAGGTCTGATTTGGGCTTTTCACTGTTTCGGATTACGGTAATGACCTCATCAAGATTAAGAAAAGCTATTAGGAGCCCCCCCAACAGATGAAGACGACTTTGAACACCGTCCAACCTATGACGGATGCGGCGACGTGTTACGCCTATTCGAAAGTCTGTCCACTCTCCAAGCACCCGAGGCAGACTCATAACCCGAGGGTTTCCATCAATGCCAATAATATTAAAATTTACCCTGTGCGTTTTTTCTAAGTCTGTGGTGGCAAAAAGGTGATCCATCGCCGCCTTAACATCTACTCGATTTGAGCGCGGTGAGATGACAAGACGGATAGGATTCTCATGATCCGACTCATCCCTCAAATCGTGGATCATAGGTAACTTTTTAGCCCGCATTTGGCTGGCAATTTGCTCTAAAATTTTAGCACCAGATGTCTGAAAAGGAAGTGCACTGATAATAATATCTCCGTCCTCTTGGTGCCATTTAGCTCGCGTTTTCAAGGACCCCCTACCGTTTTCATAAACTGCTTTTAGGTCAGATGAGGAAGTTATGATCTCCGCCTCAGTAGGAAAATCAGGGCCTTTAACAAAAGTCATCAGATCATCAGTAGTTGAATGAGGATTATCAATTATATGGATACTTGCCGCCACGACTTCACGTAAATTATGCGGAGGTACATCCGTAGCCATACCAACAGCAATACCCGTCGTACCATTTAGGAGAACGTTCGGAACGCGTGCAGGCAGTAGCTCAGGTTCCTCTAAGGTAGCATCAAAATTAGGTTTCCAACTTACGGTGCCCTGCGTTACCTCCGACAGCAAAAGTTCGGAATAGCTGGATAACTTTGATTCAGTGTATCGCATAGCTGCGAATGACTTTGGGTCATCTGTTGACCCCCAATTACCCTGACCATCAACTAAAGGATAACGATAAGAAAATGGTTGAGCCATTAACACCATCGCCTCATACGCCGCAGTATCACCATGTGGGTGAAATTTACCAATCACATCACCAACGGTTCGCGCAGATTTTTTATACTTCGCTGTGGCCTTGAGACCGAGTTGACTCATTGCGTAAATTATTCGCCGTTGAACAGGTTTTAATCCATCTCCGATATGAGGCAGGGCTCGGTCTAAAATTACATACATTGAGTAATCAAGGTATGCTTGTTCCGCGTAGGCGGCAAGAGAACGTGTTTCATCCCCTTGATCATTAAATGTAACGGTGTCTCTTATCATCTTACTNTNAGCCAAATTAATTAAAAGCTGTTAGCGCCCGCTAATTTCCCTTTTGTTTCCAACCAAGACCTACGATCTGCAGTCCTTTTTTTTGCTAACAACAGATCTAGTATTGAATTTGTGTCATCGTCATCTTTCAGGGTGAGTTGAACCAAACGGCGGGTGTTTGGATCCATGGTCGTTTCTCGTAATTGCAACGGATTCATTTCACCNAAACCTTTGAACCTTTGTACGTTGATTTTAACTCTATTATTTTCAGACCGAATTCGATCGATTATTAATCTTTTCTCTNCCTCATCTAAGGCATAAAGGACTTCTTTGCCGTGATCAATACGAAAAAGAGGTGGCATAGCAACATACACGTGCCCTGCCCTTACCAAGGGGGTAAAGTGCCTCACAAATAATGCGCAAAGTAACGTGGAAATATGAAGACCGTCAGAGTCCGCATCGGCTAAAATACAAATTTTATGATAACGCAATGAATTAGTGCACTCGCTTGCAGGATCCACGCCGAGAGCAATGGATATGTCATGCACCTCTTGAGAGGACAGAATCTGCTGTGAATCCACCTCCCAAGTATTGAGGATTTTACCCCTAAGGGGCATGATTGCTTGGTTATCTCTATTGCGAGCTTGTTTTGCCGAGCCACCGGCCGAGTCGCCCTCAACAAGAAAAATTTCGCAGCGCCTAGCATCAGCACTCGCGCAATCTGCCAGTTTACCCGGCAGTGATGGACCCTGAGTTATCTTTTTCCGCACAACCTTTTTACTAGCACGGATTCGCCTCTGTGCGCTTAAAATACACAAATCNGCTATCTTTTTCGCTTCCTCAGTGTGCTGATTGAGCCACAAACTAAAGTTATCTTTANCCACTCCAGATACAAAGCCAGACACCTCTCTCGACGACAAACGTTCTTTCGTCTGCCCAGAAAACTGGGGATCTTGTAGCTTTGTTGACAACACATAACTACAATTCTCCCATACATCCTCCGGAGCTAATTTAATACCTCGTGTAATTAAATTCCTGATTTCACAAAAATCTCGTAGCGCCTCCAAAAGGCCTAAACGCAATCCATTAACATGCGTTCCTCCATGTGACGTTGGTATNAGATTAACATAGCTCTCTTGCACCAATTCGCCACCATCAGGGACCCACTGCACTGCCCAATCAACTGCCCCACTAGGTTCCCCAAATGCCCCCACGAAGGGGGTCATTGGCAATGTTTCAAATTCGCGAAGTGCTGTTGCCAAATAATCCTGAAGCCCATTTTCATAGTACCAAAGCACCGATTCCTTGCTTACTTGATCATCAAAAGAGACAGTTAAACCATCACACAGTACCGCCTTTGCTCGCAAAACATGGCGAAGTTTATTAGTCGAGAATCGAATAGAATCAAAAAATTCAGAATTAGGCCAAAACCGCAAAGAGGTCCCTGTATTGCGCCTACCACAACTGCCAACAATCTTTAAGTCTCCCAATTTATCTCCGTGAGAATAATCAATTTGATAAACGTTACCCTCCCGCCTAATTGTTAGTTGAAGTCGTTCAGAAAGAGCATTAACGACCGACACACCGACTCCGTGGAGACCTCCAGAAAACTGGTAGGTTCTATTGGAAAACTTTCCACCGGCATGCAAAGTGGTCATAATTACTTCGACACCAGGACGTCCCTGTTCAGGATGGATATCTACGGGCATTCCACGACCATCATCGGTAATTGATAATGATCCATCCTCATAAAGAATTACATCAATCTGGCGGGCATGACCGGCCANTGCCTCATCCACACTGTTATCGATAACTTCCTGAGCGAGGTGATTGGGCCTACTCGTGTCGGTGTACATCCCAGGACGTTTACGGACCGGATCTAATCCCGTTAATACCTCAATGTCCTTTGAATTATAAGTGCTCATAATGTTCACTGACCTAGCTTAATCGAGTTGCCCCTAAAATAAAAATCCTGCACCGACAATCAAGTGAAATTTGTACANAATCTTTTTTGAGAACAAACAAGAGCACGAAATAATCNTCATGATAGACCACCTTCGCAGANACCAACAGCAAAGGTGCTGAAANAACTAATAAAGTGGTTACACATTAGCACCTGATCTACCCACTCCTAATTCCGCAAAAACAATGGCAAGGTACCATTTAGACTACACACCTTCAGTTACCCACGTCTGGCAGTTTTGAGACAGTGAAAAAAACTCTNTACTTCTTTTCGTGCACTCCTCAGGTTTTACATTGTGGACAGCCTTCGGTCTTATTCACNCACTAAACATGGAAAGTTCACTGAAAATNNAATGNTCACTTCAGTTTAAATGGGGGCCTTGATAGATTTAGTTGCGCTGCGTATACCCTGTGCTAATAATTCACTCAGGAACATATTCCACTGCCATTTTTCATCGGGCGACTGCAACCCCGTTGGTTCGCTTAAAGCCCACGGAATACTGCGATCTCGGCACCATTCGACCACTTCTGCCATCTGCGCATCTCTATACACACGTATTTGAATATCAATATCGGCTATCCAATGCGGCGTTCTTTGCAATGACAGTGCTTGCACCAGGCTCGTGTATCGGGTCACTTCAGTCACTTTNAGCTCAAAACTACCCGGATAACCATCACATGGAGAAAAACGAATTTCCTCTCCAATTTTTTTAATGTTGGGTAAAAGTCTGTGCAACCTCCTGAAATTTAGCTCGCACTCCTCGTGTAGCAAAGCTAAATCATGTTTTTTCTTNCTTAGTTGATGCACCTTTTTCACCCACTACTTCACTGTCTTGTTAGCCAAGATTAATAATCTAGGATCTTTGGTTTTGTAACCACAACATACTAATCGACATCGCAGCACTATTTAAAAAACCATGCCCAAAAGCTGCCAATGCTTCTTCACAACTCCATACCTGGAAGAGNATATCCTCACNTTCTNTTGACAAACCGTAAATACCCCCGCTCGCCGACAAGTCCGTCATCGCACAGAAGAGATGCATCCTTTCGTCTGTCCCTCCACTGCTTACGAAATAATCGCAAATTGGTACCAATTCATCAACAAAAAGTCCTGCCTCTTCCTCAAGTTCACGTAAAGCCGCCGTACGCGGGCACTCACCAGTCTCAACCATACCCGCCACCAATTCATATTGCCAAGGACTATTTTCATCCTCTAATGCTCCGATGCGAAACTGCTCTACAAGTCCAATGGTGTCGTTGATAGGATCGAACACCAAAACCCCGACGGCATTCCCGCGGTGGAAGAGCTCTCTTTGTATACTTTTACTCCACCCACCATTGAATANACGGTGTCGAATCGTGTAACGAACCATTCTAAAAAAACCATCATAAAGTGCTTCGGTCTTTTCGATCTTAAAATCTTTACTAGAAAACCTATGCTTCTGCAAAAACACCTCCATTTAAAATANTATTCTAGTCNNCAAAGATTATACGATATTTATACTTTCAATTGAGTCTTCGAGCAAAATCTATTAAGAAAACGTGTCAACGTTCTGTTAGAATNGCAAGAGNTTNAAGTAGACCCCAAGGCAAAATAACCGATGGNAAAAATTCGAATGACTTTGAAACTCGCTCGAAATCTAGTTTGTATCTTTTTTGGTTTGTTAGGTAACGCGGTAGCAGCAGAAAGTCTGAAGGCAATATATGAAATTGCANTAACTGAGGATGCAACACTTGCGTCGGCAAGTGCAAGCTANAGGGCTGATTTCGAAGCCAGGGCAATTGCTAGAGCGGGGATACTCCCACAGATTTCTGCGTCGGGATCTTACACCGATAGTAGCTATAATCAATCAAGTTTTAATGCATATTCAATTGTAGATACCAAAGCAGATACTATATCGCACAGATATGAAATCAACCTAACTCAACCCATTTTTAACCTACCCGCATGGTACAACTTTCAGCGCGGAAGTAATCTTAGCGAGAGTGCCAAGGCTCAGTTTGCATACGAACAACAGGAATTCATTCTTCGAGTCACCCAATCATACTTTGATGTTCTCAGAGCTTTTGACAACAATGAAACACGAAAAGCTGAAGAAAAAGCGATCAAGAGGCAGTTAGAACAAACTCGTGAACGATACCAAGTCGGACTTGTTCCNATAACAGAAGTACATGAAGCNCAAGCGGCATTCGATGAGGCAGCTGTCAACAGTTTAGAGAGCAGAGGTGCGCAGCGAATTGCNTTTGATGAATTACAAATCTTAACAGGTCGCCGCCATGAGGCTCTTTTTGGGCTCGGAGATGAATTTATTGCATCGGCACCAAAACCAGTCGATAGTGATTCCTGGGTAAATTTTGCACTTGAAAACAATTTTAATCTNAAAGCTGCTAAGTTATCGGAACTTGCTGCTCAAAACAGCGCCAAAGCAGCTAGATCAGAGCACCTTCCTGAGGTCACATTAATAGCCGGTTATGATAAATCAGAAAGAGATGGCACTGAGACAGGCTCTCAGAAATTCATCGGAAATGATCTTGGATCAACTAATGCCTTCGGCAGTAAGGGCGATGGCTCATCAATCAGATTAAGTCTCAGTGTACCTCTATTTTCCGGCGGCATGTTACATGCTCAACGGAGAGCAGCAATACACCTCGCGACCTCAGCCAAAGAGAATTTTATCGCAACTCGCCGTAGTATTGTTCAATCAGCTCGCTCTTCATATCAAAACGTTATTACTGACGCAGCGCGAGTGGGTGCTCGAAAGCAATCCATAATCTCCGCTGATAGCGCTTTAAAGGCTACGCAGGCTGGATACGAAGTGGGCACACGTAATATTGTTGATGTCTTAAACGCACAGCAGAACCTTTTTCGAGCCCGCCGCAATTACGCCAATTCGAGATTCGATTTCATAATCTCTATGATGCGCTTGAAGCAAGTATCTGGGCAACTCTCACCTGAAGACATATACATGCTCAACGGCTGGTTACGACCTGAGCAACTCATAAGTCGTTGAGACGATACAAGCGCTAACTAATTTTGGCATCTTCGATTACGCAAAGTAATTTTGGGAGCACTCCCATATTTTCTTCTGCCACCCGCAGAGTCGAAGCTCCCATTTCTCGACAACTTTCCGGGTCGGTTAATAGCTCAACAACTGCTGTCGAAATTTCAGCGGCGACATTACATATTTTGAGTCCTCGAGAGAAACCCAAAGCCTCAGCGGTCTGCGAGAAATTATAGAGATAGGGTCCACTCAAAATAGGTCGTCCCCACATGGCCGGCTCAATAAGANTNTGTCCGCCGACTGGCACAAGACTACCGCCAACAAATGCGANATCACAAGCCCCATAGTACGCCATTANTTCCCCCATTNNGTCTCCTACNAGAATATCNAACTCTNCATCAGTTGGCATANTNCTGCTTAAAGCAACNCGAAACCCTCNNGAAGTACACATTCTGAGCACACCCTTAAAGCGCTCTGGATGACGCGGAGTAATTACCAGAAGAAGATTAAAGATTTTTTTTCGTGCAGAAAAAAAGGCGTCAAGCACAATCTTTTCCTCCCCAGGGTGGGTGCTTGCTGCAACCCAAATTGGACGCTCCCCTCTGGCACAGAGTCGATATCGAAGGTGTCTTGCAGTCTGCCGGAGACTATTCTCGATCACCATGTCAAACTTTATGTTACCCGTCACTGTGGTGTGGGATTCTGGTGCTCCGAGCCGTATAAAGCGAGCAGCGTCAACATCAGTTTGAGCCGCCACGCTTGATAACTGCTGAAATATGCGTCTTGTGAAAAACGCATATCGCTCATAACCATTTGCTGACTTTTCAGACATTCGTCCATTTGCTAAAACGACAGGTATATTTTTTTTACGGCATAACGAAATTATATTTGGCCAGAGCTCTGTCTCCATAACAATCAACATATCAGGTCTAATTCGCCCTAAAAATCGTCTCACCGAATCAGGAAGATCATAAGGCGCGTAGGAGTGAGTTATTGTTTTTCCAAGTTGATCTGCAAATGTACTCTGTATACGTTGAGACCCCGTTGGAGTCATACAAGTTACGTGTACAATCAATTCACGGTTATTTGCACAAAGCGCCTTAATCATTGGAGTTGCGGCAACACTCTCTCCCACAGACACCGCATGCACCCAAAACACGATGTTTTCATCAGATCTTCGAGGGACAAAACCCCACCTCTCGCGCAGTCGGATTCGATACGCTGGAGCCTTTAATGATTTGAATAATAATCGGGTAATAATTACAGGGATCA
>PBJN01000041.1 GCA_002720735.1 Porticoccaceae bacterium | reverse complement strand
ATGCTTAGAGCAGTCTACTGAATTTAACCATTTGCGACCCGACTGTCAGGGAGTACATCTGGCGATTTCGGTAAATTTTTAGTAAGTCTACCCCGAACAAGTTTCGTTACGATCCTATGAAATATGACACCCGATCGTCTTTAATCCCGAGGAACTAAAGACTCTGGACGCACAGGCACGGCTCCAGTCAGATGGCACTAAACTGGTTTTTAAGCAGCTAGCGCGTAGTTGTCGTCGTTGGCAACTATAAGTTTGTGACTTTGGATTTACGAGATTGGTCACCATCTCGGCATGCACCACAGGTTTCGTAACCGGCGTCGAATCCAGAACGCCCCCAAGCTAGTTATTCTAGCATATTTGCTCACTGCTGACATTGAGCAAATATGCATTGCTTTTGTCAAGCGGCTCTTGCTTATCTGTATCCTGACTATTATGAACTAAAATCTAGTTATTCGTAGAGAAAATAGTAATCATCCCATATCGAATATTTATAATTTACTAATTGCGAAGCGATGAATTCGCTTAATTAGGAAGTATGCAAAAAGCAGATTGTTTAACGAGAAGCCCTTCAAGGTACTAGTTTTCATCATAGCATTAATAATACCACTGTCGAAAGTTTTACCGAGGTCTCCAGATAGTTCCAACTCAAGACTAGGCAAAATAATAATCGTACATTTCGGTGCATCTGTTTGCATAGTCGAGCATAAACTGGCGAATTATATCTGTGCTGCTGCAGTTGGTGCCCGCTCTAAAGGGCCTAATTAAGTGATGAGCACTCATGGAGCCATCATTTTCCTCTACGGCATTAACCTTCAAACCACAACTAACGTTTCTGGTATTTATCCGGGCCGTCAACACACAAGCGATAATTTTTTTGCCAGTGACTTCACCCTGCAGAAGCTCAGAGCTTACATGTTTTTTAGAGCACTATTGGCAAATTACCTTGACCCCTCTATCCAAGGAGATTTCCATTATAAAAGTTAGGCTTCTGAAGCCCAACTTTTCAAAAGTATCTAATGTGCATTCCGCCATCGAAAAATCAACAGGAACAAAAATTGAAATTTACCCAAAGCTTAAGGCCCCGTCTTATCAAAAGAAACATTAATTATATGTGGTCGATCAAACCACCTTCCTGCTGACGGATTCGGCTACCGTAACAAAACGAAGCTAATTTACTTGTAGTGTTTTGATCAGGGCATATTACGATAGGTCGAGTTCGAGGAAGCATTACCTTGCCACTGATACAATTATTGGGTAACAACTCTTGGAATGAATTGAGGACAGACTGTGATTTCGTGCATACTTAGAAAGTAGTCTCAATTATTTTCCAGTACGCTGACGGAGTTAAACCGTAGCTGGTACAAATAATCAATGACGACGAGTTGCCCAAATCATTGTTGAAGCTTTTTAAAGATACGAATTTTAAAATTCATTCACACACGGTTCGAGGGGATGAATTACCCGCTTACGCTGACGACTTCAATCACTTTTTAAATATTTTATTTAATCAGCTAGACATTGACGGTATATTTACTGACTTCCCTGATCTGGCAGTTAAGTTTTTAAAAAAACAAAACTCATTACCTAGGTAGCTTTTATGCAACGTGGCCAATTTTCGTCCCGTTTAACGTTTGTTCTGGCAGCTTCGGGATCGGCTGTTGGCCTTGGCAATATCTGGGGCTTCCCTACAAAGGCCGCTGAAAATGGTGGCGGGGCATTCCTACTGATGTATCTTTTCTTAGCCTTTCTCTTGGCGTACCCCGCACTAATGGCCGAATTAACCCTTGGCAGATACAGCAGATCCAACATGGTCAGCACCCTAGATTCAATTGCATCTGGATGGTTGCAGAAGCGTCTTGGCCAACTCACAGGCTTTATAGGAGTACTAACCGCGACCATGATTCTGTGTTTTTACAGTATTATCGCAGGCTGGATGATAGCCCACACTCTTGCCTCCATCGCGCAAACACTACAGTTGTTCAAAATTGCCGAATGGCTGGTTACTTTTAGTCTTTTTCGGAATATCTCCTTTTCTACAGCATTCATTGGTCTAACCCTCTTGGTGATAAGCGCTGGCGTCGAGAGAGGCATAGAAACATGGTCTAAACGCTTAATGCCTTGCCTGATACTTTTAATGCTAGGTCTAATCGTCTATGTGCTGTTGCAACCCGGAGCTGAAAGAGGTTTGAAGATGTTTATAGTGCCTGATTTCAGACAGTTGGCAGACCCGCAGCTTATAGTAAGCGCCCTCGGACAAGCCTTTTTTTCGTTATCATTGGGGGTTGGCACAATGCTAATCTATGGCTCCTACATCCGATCTGACGAAGATTTACCTGTTGCTGGCGCATTAGTTACTTTCAGCGATACAGGGGTGGCCGTGCTTGCTGGAATGTTGATTATTCCTGCTCTTTTTGCCGCACAACAACTAGGAGTGGATATATATGCCGAAACTGGCAGATTGATTTCAGGTCCTAGCCTGATTTTCCAAGCCCTACCAGCACTGTTCGAAGAAATGGGCGAGGGAGGAAAACTGGTAGCGATAGCATTTTTTACCCTCATGTCGATTGCAGCTCTCACCTCTTCTATTTCTATGCTTGAGGTCCCTGTCTCTTGGGCAATAGAAACTCAAAACGTAACGCGCCTAAAGGCCAGCATCACCGTTGGAGTTTTCACAGTTCTAGTCAGTGGGGTAATCTCTTACAAATTCACCTCGATCTTCGAAATTATAGTCGAAGTAACTACCGAGTGGGCTCAGCCAATTCTGAGCTTGATGCTATGCCTGTTTTGCGGTTGGTTGATGCATCGGAATCGCCTTTTACAGGAACTAAAACAAGGTGTACCTGATTTGGAGAGTAGCCTATTTTGGCTCATATGGCCCACCTACGTAAAAATCTTCTGTCCCCTTTTGATAGTCATTATCTTAGTCCAAAGCTTTTTACCCTTAAGCTAAAAACTTCTATTTACGCACAGCTAATATAATCTTGCCAAAGTGCTGATTACTCTCCATGTGCCGATGGGCATCTGCAGCATCACTCAAGTTATAAACACGATCGATGTATGGTCTTATTTGGCCACTAATCAGTAGCGGCCAAATAAATTGACGCAGTTCAGCGGCTATTAACGCTTTGATTTCCGTACTTTTTGGTCGCAGAGTTGAACCAGTCAGTGTTAACCGTTTCAACATCATCTGCATGAAATTCACTTCGGTTTTTGGTCCCTTTAGAAAAGCTATGCTAATAATACGTGCATCTAACGCAGCACAATCAATATTTTTCTGAATATACTCGCCGCCGACCATATCAAGAATGACATCAACACCTTTCTTACCCGTAGCGATCATGACCTCATCAACGAAATCTTTCTCACAAACGTTGATCGTCACGTCTGCACCTAGGTCCTTACATGCCAAACATTTTTCTTCTGTCCGAGTAGTTGCATAAACATCTGCTCCAAAAGCTTTGCCAAACTGAATTGCGGTAACACCAATACCACTGCTACCACCATGAACAAGGAGAGATTCTCCCGCCTTTAGACCAGCACACTGAAACAAATTTGACCAAACCGTAAAAAAAGTTTCAGGCAACCCTGCAGCCTCAATAAAACTTAAATTATCGGGTATTGGAAGGCACTGTCCTGTCGGGACCGACACGTACTCCGCATATGCGCCACCATTACAAAGTGCGCAGACTCTATCACCAATACTCCATCCTTTTACCCCCTCTCCCATTGCAGCGACCTCGCCCGATGCCTCTAATCCTAGGATCTTTGACGCTTCAGCCGGCGGAGCATAAAGACCCATTCGCTGAAGGACATCGGGCCGATTTACTCCCGCCGCGTGGACTTTTATGAGAATCTGATTCTTTGCAATATTCGGCACATTACCCGAAGCGAGGTATAGCTGATCTGCCTCACCGCTCTCGCAGAAGTCTATATATTGCATTAAATTAAGCTACCGGTTTTAGAGAGTCGTTTTGAGTGGGTCGTCATACAATAATGGAACCTCGAGCGCATTACAGGCAAGTTTTGCCGGTCCTCCAATCATTTCATCGTAGGCACTGACATGCCGCAACACAGACGCCTTAACCTGGACTTTTGCCATTTTTTTTTGGAGTTCATGAAGTTTAAATGAGCGCATCAATGTTCCGTTCTCGCTTGTTATAAAGTATTCTTGCCCATCGATTATCGCTGAAATCTGGTAAAGACTTTGCTCAAGAGAGTGATATATTAACTTATCAACAACGAAATATTTCTGAAGCTTTGACAAAGACATTAACATTAGAACAAATCTCGACTCTTTCGCTCAACTGTATTCCCAAATCAAAGACGTCGCAAGTACAGTTTAAAAGGCAATTAGATATAACAAAATGTTGTTATAAGTAGAATAACAGCTAAAATTTAAGTGTACCAGAAAGGCAACAATAAGGAAATCGCGTGCTGCTTGATATCGCACAAAAGTGCTTGCAACTAATTGGACCAGAAAAGGCTCACGACTTTACGCTCAGTGGCCTCAAAATTACCGCGAATACGCCCCTAGAGCGGTTCTACCGCCAATCTTTACCGAATAAGCCGGTGTCAGTCATGGGAATCGAATTCCCAAATTCTGTGGGTCTCGCAGCCGGATTAGATAAAAACGGTGAGGCAATCGATGCATTTCACTCTATGGGCTTTGGTCACATAGAGGTGGGCACTGTCACACCAAGGCCTCAGCTAGGAAACCAAAAACCTCGCCTGTTTCGAATTAGAAAGAAAAATGCAATCATTAATCGCATGGGGTTTAATAACCTCGGCATAAACAATCTAATTACCAATTTACAGGCAAAAGAATCGCCTGCAATTGTGGGTGTAAATATAGGTAAAAATCGAGATACAACCTTGGAGCATGGATTGTTAGACTACATTCACTGCATGAAAAAAGTTTATGAGTACGCCAACTACATCGCGGTAAACGTCTCATCGCCAAATACTCCAGGACTGCGTTTACTCCAATACGGCACCATGCTGGACGAACTATTGGAAAACTTAAAGCAAGTGCAAAATGAATTAACCAATCAAACAAATAAATATGTTCCATTAGCGCTTAAGATTGCACCTGACCTTGATAAAAACGAGATCACTTTTATAGCGAAAGCAATTACACGAAACGATTTCGATGGTGTTATAGCAACCAACACAACACTCACAAGGAATGATGTGGAGGGGCTTCACCATTCCGATGAAGCGGGAGGACTCAGTGGAGAGCCTCTCTTTAAAAGAGCAAACCAGGCATTAGATTGCCTGCGTCAATGCCTTGATCCATCAATTCCAATAATTGCTGTCGGTGGAATAATGAGCGCCAAAGATGCGCAAAAAAAAATAGCGATTGGTGCTGATTTAGTTCAGATTTACACGGGGTTTGTGTACAAAGGTCCAAAACTGATCAAAGACATCGTCCTAAAGATCTGAGTGATAGTGTTTAATATTATATTCACCCGATAGTCTCTCGAACGATCTCACTAATTAAAACAAAACTTTCTTAGCAAAAGGAAAACAACATGGATTACCGAACCATCCTCTACCACGTTAAAGATCGGATACTCACGCTCACGCTCAACCGACCCGACAAGCTCAATTCTTTCACCATAGAGATGTCACATGAATTAATCCATGCCTACCAACGCGCAAGTGAGGATGACTTAGTTAGCGTAATCATAGTAACGGGGGCTGGCCGCGCGTTTTGCGCAGGTATGGATCTCAATATTGACGGAAATGTTTTTGGACTTAACGAAGAACTCAAGCCAACCATTGAGGATATGCGAGAGCGCTCTGAGGACGAGGAAATAATTCGAGGAGTAAGGGATGCCGGAGGCCGTGTAGTCTTGGCAATGTACGAATGCAAAAAACCAATTATCGGCGCAATAAATGGAGCTGCCGTGGGAATTGGAGCAACTATGACATGTGCAATGGATATAAGATTAGCTTCACAGAAAGCTAAAGTCGGCTTTGTTTTTAATAAAATTGGGATAACACCAGAGGCTTGCTCAAGCTGGTTCTTACCGAGGCTAGTGGGTCTTTCCACCGCACTTGAGTGGTGCTACACAGCCGAAATCCTAGACTCAGACACCTTGAAAGATGCTCGATTTATAAAAGAAATTTGCGAGCCAAAAAATTTATTGAGCAAAGCTAACCTGATAGCTAAAAAAATCATCAACTTCAGCCCAGTTGCTATCGCAATGACACGACAGATGATGTATAGAAATTCTGCGGAGAACGACCCGATGAGAGCCCATGAAATCGACTCACTGGCAATATTTTACTCAAGCATGGGAAGTGGAAAAGAAGGAGTTAGTTCGTTTTTGGAAAAAAGAGAGGCAATATTTACCGACAAAGCCTCGAGGGACATGCCTGATTTCTATCCATGGTGGAAATAGATTCAAACATAGGTACTAAGTTGCCAATTCAAAATCAAGAAAACTAGCCATTATGGAAGGTCATCGATTAATTCGCCCTTCTCGGGAACTAATAGATCCTCTCGGTCAATATTCATAGCCAGCATAACAGTAGCAGCCACATATATCGAAGAGTAGGTTCCAATAACGACTCCGGCCATAAGCGCGATGGCAAAGTTATGGATAAGCTCTCCGCCCAAGAAAAATAAGGATAATAAAACCAAAAGGGTAGTCATAGAGGTGTTAATTGTTCTCCAAAGAGTCTGGGAGAGTGACTCATTGATTATATCTGCGGAGGACACATTTCGTATTTTCCGAAAATTTTCCCGGATACGATCAGAAACTACGATGGTGTCGTTCAAAGAATAGCCAACCACCGCCAGAACTGCCGCCAATACTGTTAAATCAAATTCTAGTCTTGCTAGAGAGAAAAATCCCAATACAATCAATACATCATGTCCCAATGCCAGCACGGCGCCAATTGCAAATTTAAGCTGAAACCTAATGGCAACGTATATCATTACTACAACAAGAGCTGCAAGCATCCCGAGTCCCCCATCCTCACGTAGCTCTTCGCCTATTTGTGGCCCCACAAAATCTACTCGACGTAGCTCGACAACTTCGTCATGATCCATCAGCGCTTCATATACCCTATCTGCTAGTCCTTGATCAGGCATCCCCTGTAACCGAATTAACACATCACTGTCCGAACCGAAGTGAACAACAATCGGACTTTCAAATCCCGCTATTTCTAGTTGTTGACGCAACAACTCAACATCAGCAGGCTGCTGATATCCCACTTCTACTTGTGTGCCGCCAGTAAAATCAAGCCCCAGGCGCAGCCCTTGCGTCATGAGTGAACCCAACGACGCAATTAATAATAAGAAGGATAAAACTACCGCATGCCTGCGGATGCCCATAAAGTTATAGACTTTAATTTGCTTTCTCTTATGTTTGTCTGCTAAATCCATAAACGTTCTACTTTACGATTTCCATAAACTAGATTAACCATACCACGCGTGAGGACTATAGAGGTGAACATGGACGTTATAATCCCGATAGACAGTGTTACGGCAAATCCTTGAACGGGCCCAGATCCAATAGCATAAAGAATTAAAGCGACAATTAGGGTGGTGATGTTAGCATCTAGAATTGACACAAAAGCCCGATCATAACCTGCAATAATTGCTCCTTGAGGTGATAAACCACCAGCTAATTCTTCTCGTATTCTGGAGAATATTAGAACATTTGCATCAACCGCCATCCCTACTGTGAGCACAATTCCCGCAATACCCGGAAGGGTCAATGTTGCACCCAACAATGACATTATGCCCATTAAAAGGAGTAGATTCGAAGCCAAGGCAAAATTAGCAAAAATTCCAAATACTCGATAAATTAGTAACATAAAAATCAAAACGGCTAACAGCCCGACAATCACTGATTTGATGCCTAACGCTATATTTTCCGCTCCAAGAGAGGGACCGATAGTACGTTCCTCCACAATATACATAGGCGCTGCAAGCGCACCAGCCCGCAATAGCAACGCCAATTCTGATGATTCGTTCTGACTATCCAAGCCAGTGATCCTGAATTGCTTACCCAATTGTGCCTGCACAGTGGCGAGACTGATAATGTTTTTTTCCACATACGGCTCGGGAACTAACTCAAGGACACCCTCTTCGTCGATGACTTTTTTCAGACGAGTTTTAAACTCGATAAAAAGAACTCCCAACCGATTACCAATATTATCCCGGGTAGCATGACCCATGGCCCAACCACCACTGCCGTCAAGAGTAATATTTACCTGTGGCCTACCATTTTCGTCAAAACTCGCTCGAGCATCAGTTACATTTTCACCCGTTATAATCGGTCGTTTTTCTAAACGAGCATCCACTCCTTGAGAACCCGGTTTGCGGAATTTGAATAGCTCTCCCCCGCGCGACAAAGACTCCATTCGAAATTCTAGATTAGCTGTTTTACCGATAATGCGTTTTGCCTCAGCTGTGTCTTGGATGCCCGGCAACTCGACGACGATGCGGTTCCTACCCTGCCGAGAAACTATCGGTTCTGAAACACCGAGCTCATTTACGCGATTCCGTAAAGAAGTTAGATTTTGCTTAATCGCATTATCTTCAATCGCATTTTTTTCAGATTCGCTCAGTTTTAAAATCAGCGTAAGTTGGTTTTGACCCGGTATGTTCTGAGGCTGTAATTTGTTAAACTTTGTCCTGACAATCCTAGTGGCCTCCTCAACTTGACTATCGCGTCTAAACTGACCTATGATCTGGGTCTTTTCAAGTACAAGACTCCCATAGCGGATTCGCGCCTCTCTCAATGCTCCTTTCAAGTCCTCAAGATCACTCTCTAATCGAGTCTCGAGCGCAGCATTTAAATCAACCTCCAGCAAAAAATGGACGCCTCCACTCAAATCAAGTCCCAATTTCATTGGTTTTCCACCGAGACCGGCAAGCCATTTGGGAGTCGTCGGGGCAAGGTTCAGCGCTACAATAAAATCGTCTCCCATGGTTGCCTGAATAATGTCCTTGGCCCGAAGTTGATCCGAGCTATCAGTCACTCTTAAAAGAGCACTTCTACCATCAGAATAACCACCAAAATGATTTATTCCCACTTCATTTAGGGAATCCTTAGCCTTTTTCAGGACAGCATTATCTATCAACATGCCACCACTTTGTCCTGACAGTTGGATTGCCGGATCAGGTGGATAGATATTTGGCATTGCATAAACAAGGCCAAAACAAACAACCAAAATAACTGTTAAATTTTTCCACAAAGGATATTTATTCGGCATAGCCCCACATCAACCAGAAACAATAAACGTTAGTTATTATAACTGCATTAAGCACTCAATAGGATCCTGGCGGTCTTATTAAGTGGTGTAAATTTCATTCGGCTCCTTTCCTCTGCTTGCAGTAAAAAGAGGCAGTAAACGATTTTAGGCGTCCCTCAACAATCGATTTTCGAATTTTCGTCATTAAATCTTGGTAATAGCTCAAGTTATGTATGGTATTTAATTGCGCTCCCAAAATCTCGCCACACTTGTCAAGATGGTGTAGGTATGCCCTGCTAAATCGTGCGCATGTATAACATTTACATTCTGGGTCTAACGGATTCAAATCAGATCTATATTTTGCATTTCTGATTTTAATTACACCGTTGCCTGTGAAAAGATGTCCATTCCTTGCATTTCTCGTCGGCATCACGCAGTCGAACATATCCACTCCCCGTTGTACTGATTCTATTAAGTCTTCTGGCGCACCAACCCCCATTAAATATCGCGGACTATCCTTTGGCATCCTCGGGCCCACGTAGTCAAGTATCCTCAACATATCTGATTTGGGCTCACCCACTGATAGACCCCCAATGGCATAACCATCAAATCCGATATCCGTAAGCCCTGACAGAGATCGCGCTCTCAAATCTTCATACATGCCGCCTTGCACAATTCCAAAAAGCGCCGCTTGATGGGAGCCGTGGGCAGTTTTACACCGCTGAGCCCACCTCAGTGATAACTCCATCGACTTTTCGGCCTCCGAATGAGAGGCTGGATGTGGTGTGCATTCATCGAAGATCATAACAATATCACTACCTAAATCACGTTGGACCTTCATTGAAATTTCAGGATCGATGTAGATCTGTCTCCCGTCGACGGGAGACCGAAAATGCACGCCAGATTCACTCACTTTTCGCATTTTACCGAGACTGAAGACCTGAAAACCCCCAGAGTCAGTTAAGATAGGCCGCTTCCAATGCATAAAATCATGCAACCCGCCATGTCTCTTGATNACCTCACTACCGGGCCGCAACATNAGATGGAANGTGTTACCTAATATTACTTCCGCGCCCAGGTCTNNAACATCGCGCGGAAGCATACCTTTNACCGTTCCGTANGTCCCCACAGGCATAAAAGTTGGAGTNTGCACCCGACCACGGGGGAAAATAAGCTCACCTCTGCGCGCCTCTCCATCGATTGCCGAAATGTTAAAATGCATCTAACAACCTTTTCTTTGGTNAGAAATAAAAAANTNGTNNCAAAAAATGTATTTATCAATTTTCTTGCGTCTGGATCTCAGTCAAAAAATATTCTACTAGTCAGCATTTGGGCGATGTGCTAAGAACGTGGCATCACCATAACTGTAAAATCTATAACCCTTTGAAATTGCCTCCCTGTAAACCTGCTTAATAGTCTTGCACCCCGCAAAAGCACTTACAAGCATTAATAAAGTAGACTCTGGGAGATGGAAATTAGTGATCAAAGCATCTACAACTTGGAACTTGTATCCTGGATAAATAAATAGATNAGTATGACCTCTGAATTCTTTAGTCTCTCCGTCCTTTGCAGCGGTTTCAAGGCATCGAGCACTAGTTGTTCCAACAGCAATAACTCGACCGCCNNGCAAACGTGTTTCTCGAATCTGACAACCAAGCTTCTTACCCACCTCAAGCCACTCACTATGCATCTTGTGATCTTTGATTCTATCAACACGAACCGGCTGAAACGTGCCAGAACCAACGTGAAGAGTCACAAAACCAATATCAACGTCCATCGATTTAATTGAATTCATAAGCTGTTGATCGAAATGTAATCCAGCCGTGGGGGCTGCAACCGCCCCCGGTCTACTAGCATATACCGTCTGATAGCGTAATTTATCAATTTCGTTATCCACTCGATCAAGGTAAGGTGGGAGCGGAATATGCCCAATAGAATCCAAGATTTGTGATATTAATGTGTCGAAATTCAATAAAAACAGGCCATTGCGTTTNTCAGAAACAATCGCGGTATATCTATCCTCAAAATATATTTTAAATTCCTGCTTCGGAGTTTTGCTCATACGGATGTGAGCCAGGGCTGTGTTAGAATCTAAAATCCGTTCAATCAACACTTCAAGCCTTCCACCGGTCTCTTTTATCCCAAAAAGACGAGCGCGAATGACCTGTGTATTGTTAAACACCATCAGATCACCTGGGCGCACGTGCTCAAGCAAATCCGGAAACTGACAATGCTCAATCGAGCCGTCACCATTTAATACCAATAACCGACTGTCTGAGCGCCTCTTTGTTGGCTGCTTTGCGATCAATTTATCCGGCAAATCATACTGGAAGTCTTTGCGATGCATTTTTGTCCAAAAATTATGTCAAATATAAAAAACTGAATATGGGACCCTGTTAGTGTTTTCAATTCTATTTTACTTGTTATCCAGCTTGTACCACACAATTTCACCGAATTATGCTATTATTGTAACCATGGGGATAACTTGCTGGCCAAGGTTCTTTCACACACCGACACGCCTTCAGTGTACCAAGAATAGAATAAAAAGCTCTTAATGGGAGTTAAAATGATAAGGAAATCAGGGCCGCTCAATTCCTTTGACATTGCCCATGTAGCGGGCGTCTCACAGCCCACCGTGTCGAGAGCTCTACGCAACAGTCCAAGGGTCAGCGAAAAAACCCGTCGTAAAATTCATGATATTGCGAAACAACTGAATTACCGAGTCGACAAAAATGCAGCGAATTTGCGCTCGCAAAACACAAAAACCATCGCTCTTTTGATTTTTGAAGACCCCACACTAGATGATTCGCAAATCAACCCATTTTTTTTAAGTATGCTCGGCAACATAACGCGCGCGGCCTCAAGAAAAAACTTCGATTTATTAGTATCTTTTCAACAACTTTCAGATGACTGGTATAGTGAATATATACTATCTCATCGAGCCGATGGCCTAATTCTCTTGGGGTATGGAGATTATATAAGTTACAGAGAAAAATTAAATAATCTAAGTAAAGCACATGCTCCCTTTGTGATTTGGGGGCCAACAGACAAAGATCACCCAAACCACTATCTGAGCTGTGATAATCAACTTGGCGGCTATCTAGCCTGCAGGCATCTTCTGGAATTGGGGCATCGTTCAATAGGCTTCATTGGCGAGGCCTCCGAACACTGCCCAGAGTTTCTCCTCCGCTACAGAGGATATTGTCAGGCGCACGAGGAATATGGTTTAACCCCTAACAGCCAACTTTTACAATTCGCTGATAACCTCGAGACATCAGGCTTTTTTGCATGCAAAAAGCTGCTCGCAGCAGGTTGTACTTTTACAGCACTTTGCGCTGGCAGTGATCTAATGGCGATTGGTGCAATTGATGCACTCAAAAGAAGCGGTAAGTTGGTGCCCGACGACGTGGCGGTTGTTGGATTTGACGACATACTCGCAGCCTCGCAAATAGATCCTCCATTGACAACGATCCACCAAAATACAAGATTATCGGGAGAGTTGCTGGTAGAACATTTAGTTCAACTGATTAATGGCAGGTCAACCCAATCGAGTTTAATAAAACCATCTTTAGTAATACGCAAGTCGTGCGGAACCAAAAAAAATTTTTGAAAATGTTAGGTGTGGTTGATGATGTCTTCCTTTTTGGGGGAAGGCTGATCAATGAAGGTCGTAAAAAAACCAGCCAGAACCATACTGAATCCTCCAATAACAAGCGCATATATCGTTTCACCATGAAATAATTTTTCTACCAAAACGCCAAGGATGCTCGCAGCCAAAATCTGGGGTAAAACGATAAAAAAATTGAAAATACCCATGTAGAGTCCCATTTTCTTCAGGGGTAATACATTGGATAGCAAAGCGTACGGTACGGAGAGTATTGATGCCCATGCAAAGCCGATACCTAACATCGATATCAATAAAAAATGTGGGTCATTGATAAGTACAAAACTAATTAATCCGACCCCACCCAAGCATAAATTAATCATGTGAACACTGCGGAGCGATAAATTGCGAGCCATCAGAGGAATACATATTGCCGCTAAAATCGCCGCCGAATTATAAGTTGCAAAGAGTACCCCTACCCAGTCGGCACCCTCTGCAAAAACAGTACTGGTCGTATCGTAAGTTTTGTAATGATGAGACGTTACCGCTGATGTAGTAGAGCTCCACATTGCGAAAAAAGGGAACCAGCTAAAAAATTGGACGACCGCGAGTTGCTTCATGGCCCGTGGCATACAAAATAAATCATCAATAATCATAGCAACGGCATAGTCTCCTCGATTTCTGTCTTTAAGAAAACCAACCAAAATCTGTAACAAACCAAAAAGTCCAATTCCCACTGTTAAAATCAGAAGATTACGATCGAGGAGCGACAAAAAAAACCACACAATTAGCGTCAAGATCAGTCCAACAGCTAAACATATGCCGCCTCTATAAATATATGTTTCTGTAGAGGGTGCCTCCACAGAGCGAGTGGTTAATGTACTTTCCTGCGTTACAGCGTGCCTCTCAAATGCATCAAGTTGATCGGGAGAGTATTCTCGTGTGGTCACAACTGTCCACATAACTGCCATTAAAAAACAAAAAGCGCCGACATAAAATGCATAACGCACCGAGTCAGGGATAGTCCCATTCGGCGCAGTGCTTTCAATACTAAGCCAGTTAGCCATAATCCAAGGTAATGCGGACGCCACCACTGACCCAACCCCAATAAAAAAACTCTGCATAGCAAAGCCTAATCCTCGTTGTGAGGGGGGTAACATATCCCCTACAAATGCCCTGAACGGTTCCATAGAAATGTTAATTGAGGCGTCAAGAATCCAAAGTAAGCCTGCTGCAATCCAAAGCTCAGCAGAATTTGGCATTGCAACCAATGCCAGACTTGCAGCAATTGCACCATACAGAAAGTAGGGCCTTCTTCTGCCTAGAAGCCCCCAAGTGCGGTCACTAAAGTATCCTACTATTGGTTGCACTAAAAGGCCGGTGATTGGTGCAGCCAACCACAAAACCGTCATATTGCTGTAATCTGCACCGAGGGTCTGAAAGATTCTGCTTACGTTGGCATTCTGCAATGCAAAACCAAATTGGATACCCATGAATCCAAAACACATGTTCCAAATTTGCCAAAATTGGAGTTTAGGCTGCACTCCCATAGTATTTGGTTCTCGGATCCGTGACATATATTTTTAATCCAAGTAAATTATTTTGGAGCCGATTTTAAACAGAAATTTCAGAGGAATATCAAGCCTCATACTCCATGCTCTTCCTGTGTGAGGAGCACCATGATCTACGTATGTTAGCCAGTTATTTTTGCCATACCCTTTTTCTAACATGATTCCATCAATGCGATCTTGTAGAGGAGGATAAAGAGCATCGAGTGTTTCGGTACCATGGTCAAAATAAATACGATGAGAGCCAGACGTTGGCAAATTCTCATTTAAATATTGAACAATTTTTTCTGGAATCGGGTTATTCTTCATATCGAATAGGCCCGACCAATGCGTTGAAAGACAGGCAGCGCCACCGAATATCTGTGGGTACTCTGCAAGGGCGTAAATCGATATTAAACCACCAAAGCTTGCTCCCATTACGAAAGTGTCTTGCAACTCTTGAGAGACAGAGAAAGAGGAATCTATGAAAGGTTTAAGTTCCCGTACAATAAACTTGAGATAATCGTCAGATTTAATGGGATCGGGAAATACTTTACCCGAGTAGCTTGGATTTATTCTTCTACTAGTCATGTCTTCTTGCTGCTCGGGCGTGAGGGCAATCCAAGGTTTTTGAGGGAAATATTCCGCATGGCGTTCAACCGAATTTTGAATTCCAATGGCGATAAAAGGACGTATCTCCCCTCTTCTTATCAAATTTGATGCGATTTCATCAAGTTTCCAGTTATTAAAATTTTGATCATTTTTTTTATTACCTAAAGAGAACAAGTTTGCACCATCTTGGANGTAGATCACGGGATATTTTCTGTGCTCTGNATAATTTTCCGGAACCCAGATGAAAATATCCCGTTTCTTTACAAATTTAGAAGGAAAGCTCTTTTTTATATGCAGTTTTCCATTCAGTGCTGTTGGATGTTGAAGGTNTTGACTNAAAACATCTGAGACAACCAGAGAAAAGGATAAGGTGAGTNCCTGAGNTAAGATAAAACTAAGCAGACGCTTTGCTTTATCAACCATTCTCATTTGCCCAACAGAAATTGTAGTGGACGATGTAACCGCAAACGCCACGAATTCTCCTCATGATCTCCTCCCTCATCAATATATGTTATCCAAGACTTTGCATCATAGCCCTTGAAATGGATTATTTTATCTACTTGCCTCTGAAATNGGGCATATANGGCATCNAGGGACTCAGTGCCATGATCAAAGTAAATTTTTCGATGACCGGCTTGNGGGAAGTTTTCTCTCAAGTACGTAAAAATCGCGGCAGGAATCGGGTTTCCTTTGATCGAATATAACCCAGGCCAATGGGTTGACATACAAGCAGCACCCCCGAATAAATCTGGTTTTTCNACCAGCGCATAAAGTGAAATTAACGCACCCATACTAGAACCTAATAAAAAGTTCATTTTCGGCTCATCACTCGCAGGGTAGTTTCCCTCTATGAATGGNTTAAGTTCCTTTATCATAAAGTTTAGATATTGGTCGGACGTCGGTGAAGAATTGAAGACTNTTCCTCCATTACTTCTCATCTCGTCCAAGATTAATTCTTGCGCCTCCGAGGTCATCTTTTCCCAAACTTTTNCTGGAAAGAACTCACTGTGGCGATATCCCAAATGCTGGCTAGAGATTCCTACTGCAAGAAATGGAGGTATTATTTTTTCATTTATTAGACGAGTTGCCACCTCATCTAGCCCCCATTCTTTTTGATTCCAAGTAATCGTTGAATCAAAAAGGTTTTGTCCATCCTGGAAATATATTACTGGATGCTGTTCGTGCAAATCGAGGCCTTCAGGGAGCCAGACATAAATAGTTCTACTTGGAACAAATTGAGACTGAAAGTCTGGATAGAAATGTAAAGAGCCGAGCGCTACCTTCGGNGATTNNNNGGCTGCTATGACGTGCCNTAGATCAAGGAAAATATAAAAAAGGGTGCTCAGAATNAAAATTACAAATTTTATAATCACGTCATCTTTCAAAAGCTTTGTATTCAATCCAATCAAATTCTGCGAATCCTCCTGGATNTCCAACTTTACTGGTTGCATAAACTCCAAAGTATGCGCCCGTGTAGCCCCTACTCAAAATCAAATTTGCAGGACTTTGTGTGAAATAGTTCCAAGTGAGACCATCATCGAGTGAATACTCGTAATGGTATNTATCCTCGGACGATTCAATTCTTAGCTGAATTTGACCCTGATAATCNTTAAGAGGTTGCCTGTCGAGAACTCGCAGTTCTCTTGCAGGAATTTGATTTGACCCCTCCTCGTTCCATCTTCTCGNCTCAGCATATGCCAAATTGAGGTGATATCCATCTTCGACCCTTAACACTGTGTAACTAATGTAATTGTCGTCTTGTTGGAAGATGTTTATACCTGCCTCAGTAGATCCTCCGGACTTCTGTCGCAGCGGAGAGAACTCCATGCTCGTANTTAGCTCAAAATCTGATTCCGGCTGTCTTACACCCATCAAGTGAGCGCGATCTCTATTCAAAGGTTGATCTGGTCCAATCATCAATCGCAGGTATCCGGGTCTTTCATTTAGTGAGTAAACATTATCTTTGGGCACTCTCCTAAAGTTCCAATCTAACTTTAGTCGGGCAGTATCAAAGTTGTCGCTCCAACTTAAATTTCTTCGTTGCCGCTGATTAAATGGTAGAGGAAACTCTCGCATCACTTGGCCTGACTCCGGCGCNACTACNGGCCAGACGTTTCGTTCATCTTTTTTCTTCCAGGGCATGACNTCTTGCTCCCAAATCACCGGCATCAGATGAGTCTCTCTTCCCATGTTAGATCCCATATTATGGGCGATACCCGGCATGAATCCCTCAAGATCTCTTCGAATTCCGAGCGCTACCATATACCAACGGCCGTCTTCCAGTTGCACTAAATCTGNGTGCCCTGTTGCTGTAACCCAATTGTCATACGATAAATGTCTGGATGTGAGAATAGGATTTCTTGGGTTACCCGTGTAAGGGCCTGTTAATTTATTAGAGACGGCAACTGTAACTGCATGATTGTAGCTAGTTCCGCCCTCAGCGACGAGAAGGTAGTATTTCCCATTGACTTTATAAATGTGAGGTCCCTCCGCCCAAACATTTTTTTTCAATGCGCCTCTCCAAAGAAAATGCCTGTCACCTTTGAGTTGCCAGGTTGCAGGGTCAAGTTCGTGTAAGTAGATTTCTCCCTCACCGGCATAGGTTTTATCCTCTGGCGAATGGGTTCCCAAGTACCAGACTCTACCATCATCATCGAAAAAAATATCTGGGTCGATACCGGGNGCACCATCTATTACATAAGGCATTGACCAAGGACCTTTGGGGTCATCTGCTGTGATTAGAAAGTTTATCATTTGGGTTGGCTTGTTCTCATCTATTGGTGAGTAGACATTAGTGGTAATAATGAAGTATTTTCCGTTGTGGTGGCGTATTGATGGAGCGTGAATACCTCCTCGTGACTGGACATCGACGAGATTCACTGAGCCANTTGCCTGCTCTTTACGNTGAAGTCCNTAACCAACTAATGTCCAATTTACCAGATCTTTGCTGTGGTGGATTGGCAGTCCCGGAAAATATTCGAAAGAAGAGTTTACAAGGTAAAAGTCGTCCCCATTTCTACANATACTGGGATCGGGATATCCACCGTTCAGAATCGGATTTGNAAAAGTTCCNACTAGTGATTCCGAAGATGATGAGTTCGCTGCNAATGCGGCAACCGAAGCAGAGGCNTCATTTTGTGGTACAGAAAGTTTCGCGACGTTCTTCTGTGATGATACTACTCCACACGCTGACAGAAATATTGATATAGCAATAGATAACTTAAGTGGCAGTAGTATTTTAAAAATCATTTTTCTTCTCCATAGTACGAATCAACCTCAAAGATGTAAGCCGACTTCGATGAGATGATGANAGGCTGCAATAATCTAATTTTTTCTCCCGTAAAAACATTTGTCGCAGATTCTGCATTTGCCAAAACCTCTTTAAATCGGCTAAAGTCTACCGATATATCTTTATCTGCATTACAGATGAGGACCATTATCGTTTCTTCCTCAGACCTTCGAAAGTATGCATAAAGACCCGCAAGTGGTCCAAAATGAATTAGGTCGCCATCATGAATCGCAGATGCCTCTTTTCTCCAGGTCAGAAGCGCCTTCATGAAATCATAAATTTCGGTTTGTGAATCACCAAGTCCGACCCCGGTGAAAGCGTTGATCATGTCTCCCTTCCACCCCCCCGGAAAATCAGTCCTTCGGATACCATCATTATCCCGNCCAGTAAATGACATTCCAATCTCGGTACCGTAAAAGATTTGAGGAATACCCCGCGTTGTGAGAAGGAAAATCATCGCCATCTTAAAGCGACTAACATCATCATTGATAGATTGAAGAAAACGAGTTCTATCATGATTATCTGCAAATATCACAAGGTTTTTTGGATTAGGATAGACTGAATCATTTGCAATAGTTCGATAAATATTAGAGAGACCAGTGTTCCAAGATTCATCCTCTGAAAATGCATCCACCATCGCATGTGCTANAGGAAAGTCCATCATCGAGGGAACACCTGCATTAGAACCATCGTCATTTATTTTTCCCTTTTGCCAGTAAGCGACAATCCTTGGATTCCAATCACTTTCTTCACCAACAATNTTAAAGTCTGGATATTCAGAGAAAATATCATTAATAAACCGAGGCATAAACGAGGTATGTAGGTAAGCCCATGTGTCGATCCTAATGCCTGACAGATCGGCAGTTTCAATCCACCAAATTGCGTTTTGCGTCAGGTATCTGGCAAGCTGACGATTTCGTTGATCCAAATCGGGCATTATTGAATCAAACCAACCAGTAACCATCCTCTGTTTATCGTATACACTAGCNTAAGGGTCAATAATGGCCTCGTGACGATCATTCGTTCGAATATATGTTCCAGCATTATGGACCCAATCATTTTGAGGAATGTCTTTCATCCATGGATGACCGCCTCCAATATGATTTAAAACGAGATCATGAATTATTCCGATNCCTCGTNTTTGCGCCTCAGACGACAATTTTTGGTAAAGCTGANTAGATCCAAGTCTTGGGTCAACCTTATAGAGATCGGATATTGCATATCCATGATAGGTAGCTTTATCAAGATTGTTCTCAAGGATAGGCGTCATCCANAGTTGGGTAATTCCAAGAGACTCTAAATAATCCAAATTGTCTATCAGACCTTGNAGGTCACCACCATGCCTTGCCCAATCATCCGAACGATCAACTCCTTCAGACATACTTTTAACCTGATCATTGCTGTAATCGCCATTTGCAAATCGATCCGGCACAACTAAATAAATTACATCTTTTGAAGAAAATCCTTGTCGTGCTGAGGACCCAGCTCGTCGTTTAAANACAGGATAGTCATAGGTAAATATCTTTTCTCCCTTCTTTGAAAACGAAAGTGNAACTTTTCCAGCTGAGAGACCTTTCTCGAGGATGAGATCTACAAATAAGTAATTCTCACTGTCTCCAGCAAAAAATTTACTCACTGTTACCGAGACACTCTCACTCTTCACANTGAGATCTCCGATTCCCGCCCCGTAGAACATTAATTGGAGATCTTGACTATGCATACCTGCCCACCAGTTGGGAGGATCCACACGATCTATTTCNGCAAAAACTGAATTAGTGATNAATAACAGGAAAATTGCTTGTAACCGCTGAAAGTNATACATGTAAAGTCCTTAAAAANATTAGCCTCTTACTGATCGTCTTTNAAAAGGCTTATTGCAAAACCACCACCCGATGCCATTTTTATGGATATTTTAGACTCGGGAGTAAGTTGTAAAGANTCAATCTNTGTGCTGTACGGGTTGNTNTCCCAGTCCGCATCATCACCATCACGGTATATTATTGCTNTGTAATTGCCATCAGAGAGAAAACNAAAATCAAGATCAACCATCCTCGCATCCTCATTAGTTATGCCTCCAACGAACCAATTATCTGTTCCCCTCTCTTGACGCGCATACACAGAAAATTCGCCAATCTCAGCGCTCAAGGGAAGACTTTCCTCCCAATCAGCGGGCACATCTTTTATAAACTGAAAAAGTTTCGGCTTTTCCTCATAAAAACGAGGTAGATCCGCTGCCATTTGAAGCGGACTGTATAAAACTACCATCAAACCAAGCTGCTTAGTGATCGTCGACTTAATTCTTTCGGGATTATCATTTCCCTTGTACCAAAGATTAAAGATACCAGGAGTGTAATCAAATGGTCCTGCCATCATTCGCGTGAAGGGAAGTATAGTCGTGTGTGATGGAGGGAATCCTTTGTATTCCTGCCCCATCGCTGACTCTCTCGTCAGAAAATTAGGAAAAGTTCTNCTTAAACCGGTATCTTTTATGGCCTCATGCATATTTAGCGATATGCGATGCTCTGCGGCTTTCTCAACAGAACGTTGCATGTGNTCCACTGCGTACTGACCGTGATTCCATTCGTATGCGAACTTAAGCTCTTCGCCTCCTTTCTTCGACAGGGGTCTTGTNTACCCATTTGCAAAGTCAACATAGCCTGTCTTCAGATAGCGCACGCCCAAACGTTCATATAATTCATAGGCAGAAGACATTTGCTCCTCGTAGTGCTCCATGTCACCAGCAGTTTCGTTATGAAGTATCAGACTGACGTTTTTTTGTTGCGCAAATCGGGCGATCTCNTCCAAATCAAAGCGAGGATTAGCCTCAGTGAAATTAAAGTCATTCTCTTTGTTCTTCCACCAACCCTTAACCCATCCGGTATTCCATCCCTCAACAAGGAACCCATCCAGCCCATGCTCTGAAATAAAATCGATATATCGCTTTGCCTCTTTTGTAGTGGCTCCAAGTTTAGGCCCCTCACTCCAAGTTTGCTCTCCGGTATGCAGACTCCACCAGATTCCCATGTATATACCCGGCTTTATCCATGAAACATCATCAAGCCTATTGGGCTCATTAAGATTCAAAATGAGGTTAGAGGCCAGAAGNTCCGTAGCCGAATCACCAACTTGAATGGTCCTCCAAGGCGTCTCAAATGCCCCATTNTTCCGGACTTTAATACCATCATACGCAGGCACTAACTCCACATTCAAACGATCTTTTTCACTTCGTCTCAACACAAAGCTGGAGTAGGCAACAAGGGCGGCTTCATGAACTGTTATGTAGCGCCCATCAGAGATTTTTGCTGTCAAGGGAGTATGAGCAACATTGATGTCTGCTATGCTCCCTACCGAATGAGTATACTCATATCTTTCTTCATTATACGCCTCAGTCCAGTAGAGGCGGCTTTCAGTATCAGCGAGATTAAATTGCGTCAGTTCGTCTGTAACGAGTAAATTGCCATTATGAAAATTTTCCGGAAACTCATATCGAAAACCGACGCCGTCATCAAAAACCTTTATTCGTAGATTCATCTGGCGAGACCCATCTGTCACCTGAACCAACATTTCATTATTATGGTCCCTTATGAAACGACGCTCCCCCCAAGGTTGCTCCCAGATCTGGTCCACACTGCCTACCCTCATCTTGCGAACAGATAGTCCCACATCGAAAGGTTCCGCGTTACCAAAAATAAAACCCAACCGTGATTTGTCCAAAATAGTAGAGCCGCTCTTAGTCAAGCTGTAATTCAAGCGACCCAGATTATCTGTAGATAAGTCGAAGACAATTTTGCCATTCGGTGAGCTTACAGACAGTCCAACTTCCTGAGTCTTTGTGCAACCGATAACGACAAAACAGAATAAAATGGATAGAATTGAAATTTGCAGCACAAGTATCTCCACGTAAATTTAAAAAATATAATAATGGCGTTGAGTCGACTTTAAGTCACTTCAACTATTTTAAGGATTCCTTAAAATTTACCACTCCCTGAGTAATGCCTTTTTTTGAGTGTAGTATGTACTTAAGGATAAGTACGCCCCGAATCCAAAATAACCCTAGCTGATGAGCCGCATCTGGACAACATGCCCCTCGGAAGATCAAATCTAGTGAGCGCTGGACCTCAACTACCAAAAATCGTCCTGCCTTGTCGAACCAGAGGCTCGCTCATTTTGTGGAAAAAACTATCATGAATTTATCTTTGCTGGCACTTCCCAGAGAGCGGAAGCACGTCAAAGTCCCAAGACACGTTTCACCGCCGGAGTGGTTAAAACTCTGATCGCACATATGACTATCAGTGTCTTGCCGGAATCCAAACTACCCTCCCCACATCTTTTCAATCGTAAAGTATATCAGGTCTCTCCCTTGAGTATCCTTCACCAGAGTGGCCTCTTGGATCAGAGCAAGAGCCAGCAGGATCAACACTCTGGTTGACATCTGAAATAGTTCTGCCCATCGATTCGATCTGATCGACTCCAAAAAACCTAAGTACCGAAGGGCGCCTTCATGTAGCTTCAAACAATGACCCCAAGTCTTGTCGAGAAATTTTAATACAATATTTTTGCAATAATTTCTTAGGGTTAACAAATGAATACGTATGTAGGACATGTTCACTTAACACCCTGTCGAGATATGATAGTGACATAGTTCGAGGTTGGTGTAACATTAGACTAGATTAAATCGGACAAATAAAAGATCCGAATTAATCTTTGTTTTGCACAATTTAATATCCGAAGGGGGAAACATGCTTACTAAAATTGAAGGACGGCTTAGTTCGTCGGTTGTTGCTTTTTTTCTTTTGACTCTTGCGCAACTTTCACTAGCTGAAGAGGACATTACAGAAATTATCGTATCGTCCGATTTTAAAAAGGGCATTATGTCTGCAATGCAGCAAAAGCGCGCGTCTGATCGTCAAATCGATGCACTAGGCTTTGAAGATATCGGCGTTCTACCTGGGGCATCGATAGCTGAGTCCATAGCGAGGCTTCCCGGCTTATCCGCCGTGCGAGACAACGTAGGCCGTCCATCTTTTTTGACCGTTCGAGGAAGTGACAACCTAACCATGGGCACACTGAACGGGCGAGAGCAGGTTACTTCTGACAGAGATGGAACCCGAAATGTAGAATACAACCTCTACCCGTCCGAGGTTATGTCAGCCGTGCAAGTCTACAAGACCCAATCAGCAGAAATGACGGAAGGGGGTCTCATGGGGACCATCAATATGGATACTGTCAAGCCACTTGATCTTGATGAGCGCCGATTTATCCTCAAAGGAAGTTTATCAAATTTTGAGATCGCAGGTGACACAGGATCAAAATCAGACGATTTTGGAGGAGACATAAGCGTTTCCTTTATAGATCAGGTGAATGAAAACCTTGGGTATGCCTTGGGTTTTACCGCGGTTGACGGAGCTAGTGGGCATTTGAGGACCTCCAATGGTGGATACGGAACTTTTGACGCGGGCGGTTTTGGCAGCAACCCCCTGCCAGACGTAGATGGTGATGGGGAAGCCGGTGAGGAACGAATAATCAATCAACTGGGACATGCATCGAGAGCTGGTACAGAAGACCGTCAGAGTGTGTTCGTGGCACTACAATACAAGGTAGGAGACTTTGACATTAATTTCGATCATCTACAATCAAAAAGGTCGAGAGATCATTTCAATTCCGGCTTATTTTTTCAAGGGATGAATCAAGCCAGTCAGGAAGACATCGATAATGGGAGAGTTTCTAACATCAGTATCACTTCAATAGACGGCGTCGATTACCTGACAGGTGCCACAGTTCAGCGGGTTGGAGCGCGGACGCAGCAAGGTTTTGGCGGAAATGGTTTTTATAGTTACAATCAGGCAGATGACAAGGAAGCAGAAACAGCCACTACCGGTCTTAATGTAAGCTGGTCAAACGACACCCTTACAGTCAACGGGGATATTTTCCGATCAGAAGCCAGCGATGACTATTACGTCACCAACACAACATTGTGGCGTTATGCAAGTAACCCAGCACAGACAGAGGGCTTTGGGTGCCCCTGCCCAGAGAGTGCCCCAGATTTTTCGGTAACTTATAACATGGTTAATGATACTGTAAGTTGGGGTGCTGACGCGGACTTAACTGATCCGGCNACTTTTGCTCACAGGCAGTTTTCTGAGCAGTATTTTTTCTCCACAGACGAACTCAATGGTGGATCATTAAGTGCCGCACTCGAGGTTGATTCAGGCACAATTAATTTAGTCAAATTCGGTATAAGGTACGCTGACAGAGAGAAAGTTTTTGAGGTGCCCTACGATCTTAATAGTACCGGAGTTATCCCAGTAACTAACAACGAAATGGTGACATCAGCGCAAGTGGACGACGTAATTTCTGGCAATGGTGGTCCAGCATATTTGACGATTGACCCTTTTAATCAGTCCGTTTTGTCGCTATACACCGACAGGGAAAAATGGACCCCCGGAGATTGCTGTAGCGGAAATGAGGTAATTCGTTATAACAGTCCAAGAGAAAATTCTGGATCAGTAATGGAAGAGACTACCTCGGCTTTCATACAAGTAGACTTTGACACAGAGTTTGGAGCCACTCCGGTTAGTGGAAACTTTGGCNTACGTTACTTTGAGACTGATNTAGAGGCTCCAGGGTGGCAAGCTCCCGGAGACCGAAATTCAACCCTTGTTGAGCGTACTTTAGTCACCCACAGCTACAATGACGTCTTACCGAGTCTAAACCTAAACTTTGGTCTTACCGAAGACCATGTGGTGCGGGTTGGGGTCGCAGAGGTTATTGCAAGAGCTCCTTTGGATTATTTAAAATCAACGGAGAGAGTGAGTGTTGGTGGATTTGGTGGTAATACAGTTGAAGCTTCCGGTGGGAACCCGAGGCTCAACCCGACCTCTGCTCTTCAAAGCTCTATCTCACTAGAGTGGTATGCATCTGATTCTCAGACATTCTCGATTGCAGCGTTCTACAATGATTTTGAAACTTTTATTGGTGATGAAATACTAACCGGAGAGATAACGCTGGCAGGAGTAGATGCGGTGCCTGAGTCTGTAGATGGTTTCGGTAACGTAACGCCTGCTCAGGATGCCGTCCCAGCACAAACGGTACCGTACGCCCGCACCACTCAAAATAACATGGATGGTGGATACCTCTCCGGTATCGAGCTTAGAGCATTCTCAACATTTGGGTTTGTAAATCCGGCTTTGGAGAATGCAGGAATAGATTTCACGATTTCTAGTCTTGACTCGAATGTTCGTCCAATGGTGTTGGGTGGTTTTGGCTCATCCGGGCTTGCCTCTGGAATGAGTGGGCTGTCAGATACAATCTATAATCTCACTGCCTTTTACGCGCAAGACAAGTTTGAAGCTAGGATCAATGTGAATTATAGGTCCTCGTTTGTTTTCGCGGCTGGCCTAGGAGGCTTCCAAGATTATGATGAAGCAACTATTGTGGATGCTGAAGCGTCATATGATATTTTGGACAACCTAAAAGTCTCAGTCTTTGGAGCAAATTTAACGGACGAGCCACAACGTATATACGATGATGGTATTCCCGCTCTGACCATACAGATGCAGCACTATGGGTCGACGTTCGGTGTGAGACTAAAATACGATCTCGACTAATTCTTTGAGGAGCCGCTTCAGTCAATTAGGTGCCGGAGGTTTAATAACTTCCGGCACCTTCATTTGTGCCCTAATATCAGGTTGCGGGGGAGACTCAACACCAAACACCAGTGTCCCTGTCACAAATAATACAATTTTAGAACAGGTGCCTGAGGACCCTCCAGCGACAACTCCCTCTTCGCCCTCCCCCACAGATCAAACTGCGGTCAGTGACCAAGGTGCATTTAATTTTGTGGATAACACCGAACAATCAAAAATAGAATTTGGATTTGGTTTTTCAACAGCATTTGAAAATGATGAGGTCCAATGGATTGCGGCTCACGGAGTCGCCGCTGGAGACTATGACGCGGATGGAGATGTTGATCTTTTCATTGTGAGGGGTGACCTTGGCCCGAACCTACTATACAGGAATGACGGAAACCTTGTTTTCGCAGAGGTTGCGGAATCAGCGGGGGTAAGTAATACAAAAACACTAACTTCAAATTGGCGCCACGGATCACCCGCTTTCGCGGATGTTGATGGAGACGGTTTGCTGGACCTCTTTCTGAGTGGTCTTGGGGGCGATCCAAATAAACTATACAAGAATGATGGAGATGGCACCTTCACTGACGTAACCGCGGGATCGGGTTTTGATCAAATGAAATCAGCATACACGTTTTCTCCCGCTTTTGGGGACTATGATTTAGATGGAGATATCGATCTGGTAGTAGGCCACTGGGGGAGTCCGATAAACTATGGTAGCCCCCCATCGGAAACTGAACATCTCTGGCGTAATGATACGGAGGGCAATAACATTAAATTTACTCCTGTCACTGCTTCGGCCGGCATATCGCCAGGGATCCTGACTCTTAGTGATTCTAAGATCACGCAAAGAGTATTCGATAATACATTCACCCCAACTTTTGCAGATTTAAATGATGATGGTTATCCCGATTTAGTAATGGCGGCAGATTTCAATTTTTCTCAAGTGTTTATCAATAACGGTAATGGAACTTTTTCAAATACAACAGATACAGATGTAATTGTAGATGGAAATGGTATGGGGTCAGCTGTTGGCGACTATGATAATGATGGTCGTCTTGATTGGTTTGTATCATCCATTCGAGCAACTGGTGACGTCCCGCAACATCTTTCAACGCTAGGTAATCGCCTTTACAGAAACAATAATGGTGTTTTTGAAGATGTTTCTTATGATAGCGGGATAACCGCTGGTGGCTGGGGTTGGGGTTCCTGCTTTCTAGATATTGAAAATGATGGTGATCTTGATATTTACCAGACAAATGGGTGGCCGGAATGGGATGAGCTTGGACCTTTTTCGTCAGATACGACAAGAGTATTTGTAAATCAGGGAAACGGTATTTTCCATGAAACCGCTAGTGAGCTGGGTTTGAGTGACGAAGAGCAAGGTAGAGGAGTCGTCTGTGCAGACTTTGATCGCGATGGAGATCTTGATATTCTGCTACTACATGGAAATACCGAAAATGCGGCAACTCTCTGGGAAAACACAAACGAGGGAAACTTTTTATCCGTGCGTCTAAAAGGCAAATCGCCTAATACACAGGCTATTGGTGCAAGAATTACCCTTGAATCTGGCGGAAAATGGCAACTAAGGGAAATGATGCTTGGCAATAATTTTGTATCGCATAATCCAGCAGAGCAGCATTTTGGTGTAGGTGAATCCACTAAAATAGATATTCTGAGGATAAGATGGCCGGACGGTAGCCAAACGGAATTAACTGATATCGATGCTAACCAGCATCTAATTATTTCCCAAGATGAAGATACCAATACGCGACTATCAGTAAATAATGGATCAGGAAGCGGCTTTTATGAGCAAGGTGAGACAGTGTCTATTTCGGCTGTTCCGTCGTTAGATGACCACTATAATTTTTCTCATTGGAGCTCAAGTAATGAGGAACTGATTGAGAATAAATATTCCTATGATACGTCTTTTTCTATACCAAATTCTGCGCTTGATTTAATGGTGGTAGCTAACTATTTGCCAGGTCCAAGTGTCTCAAATGAAATATCAGTAGCAAGACGTTGGAACGAATTAACCCTTCAAGCGATAAGAAATGACTTTGCCCGTCCCACTGTGCATGCCAGAAATCTTTTTCACATATCAGCAGCAATGTATGACGCGTGGAGTTTTTCTGATGACACTTCGATACCATGGCTGTTAAATAAGGAGCTCGATGATACTGATTGTGCTTTTTCGAATTTAGAGGAAGAAGCAGATCAGAAGTTTATCGAAGAGGTGATCAGTCATACAGCATATCGGATGCTCCGTCATCGCTTTAAAAACTCACCAGGAAAAGAACAAACCTATCGAGATACCGACACATTGCTGAACTTTCTTGGATATGCCCCGACAGAGACTTCGAGTGTCACCCTCAGCAATGCATCACAGTTGGCTATAACCATTGCAGATTGTTATATTAATTACGGTATGGCTGATGGGGCTAACGAGGCGGATGATTATTCTAATCGATTCTACGAGCCAGTTAATCCTCCCTTAAACCCGGAATTTCCCGGAAACCCAAATATTCTTAACCTTAGTCGCTGGCAACCCTTAAGCCTCAGCACTTTCATTGATCAATCGGGAAATACAATTGAAAGTGAGCCCGAATTCTTCGGCCCAGAGTGGGGTAATGTGTCTCCTTTTGCTTTGAAAGAAATAGATTTGAGCACCTTCGAGCGGGATGGAAACCGTTTTAATGTGTATTTTGATCCGGGGTCTCCACCAGATGCAGATGGATATCTCAGTGAAATTTTCAAATGGTCTATGAGCCTCGTTGCAATATGGTCTTCCCATCTAGACCCTAATGACGATACTGTCCTCGACATTTCCCCAGCTAGCATCGGAAACATCACCCAATATCCCACTGGATTTCAAGACTATGATCAGTTTTATAAGACTTTTTCGGGAGGAGATTGGGGTATCGGATACTCAGTTAATCCTCACACTGGAGAAGCGTACCAGCCACAATTTGTGCGAAGAGGCGATTATGCAAGGGTTTTAGCAGAATTTTGGGCTGATGGCCCCGACTCTGAGACACCTCCTGGGCATTGGTTTGTTATTTTAAACACCATAAATGATCATCCGCTGCTGGAAAAAAGACTTGGAGGCTCAGGTGAGGTATTAGATCCGCTCGAGTGGGATATCAAAAGCTATTTTACTCTTGGTGGTGCGATGCATGACTCCGCGATCGCCGCATGGGGGTCGAAGGGTTGGTACGATTCAATAAGGCCAATTTCAGCTCTTCGTGCTTTGGCCCAACGAGGCCAGAGTACTGATCCTAGTTTATCCAATTATCATCAGGATGGACTTCCTTTGTATCCAAATTATATTGAGAGCGTAGAGATAGGCGATGAACTTGCGGGTGCTAACAACGAAAATGTAGGAAAAATAAAATTTAGGGCATGGAAAGGTCCATCTTTTGTCTCTAATCCAACGAAAGAGTATGCCGGCGTGGGTTGGATCCTTGCAGATAATTGGTGGTCGTATCAGAGAGCTAGCTTTGTAACACCACCATTTGCAGGATATATCTCTGGTCACTCTACTTATTCTCGTGCCGCTGCAGAAGTTCTGAGGCTAATCACCGGGAGTCCTTTTTTTCCGGGAGGAATGAGTCAGTTCGCCATTGAGCAAAATAATTTCTTAGTATTCGAAAAAGGGCCATCCGTAGATATGACTTTACAATGGGCAACTTTTAAGGACGCTGCAGATCAATGTGGATTATCCAGAATTTGGGGAGGAATTCACCCTCCAATCGACGATGTGCCTGGTCGACTTATCGGAGAACAAGTTGGAATAAACGCTTATACAGAGGCACGATTATATTTTGATGGGGTAGCTCAAGAGTGAATACAGCAATCAAGTATAGCGAGTTAGGTTGCGAAAAATCAATGTGTTAATACCTATTTTGATTACTTCCTGTCTCTTGTCTGTGTTTCGAAATACACGCAATTTGTGTGATTACTAGTTCGGAAGCGTTGGAAGTTACCGAAGTCATTACCATCGATCTTGTCTTAATGATATTTGTTATAGCTGTCATATTCCAATATATTGTTTTTATCACCGCTAGCAGCGGAGGGTGCCATCGCGCAAATCAATCGTATGCAGAGTACTCTGTTTTGTTGCTCAGACTGTTAAAAGGAGGCTGTGACATACGTATTCATTTGTTTAGACGAAGAAATTATTGCGAAAATATCGCTACTTTGAATTTCAAATAATAAAGTGCAGAGGATAGATGCACTTTAAAATTAAAAGAATATTAATCACTTGACCTTGGGAGTGGTTCACTTTGAGACTTTCTTAAAGTTAATATCCATTCAAAATTTAACTCCGATAATCGCTCGAACGTCCTACAGATAAGGATTAAAGGGAGTCTTTGCATAAATGTCTAGCTTCGTACACAATGACTGACACGTCGAATGAGCATTCAAGCGAGCCGTGGTGGCGTGGAGGAGTAATTTACCAAATATATCCTCGAAGTTTCATGGATAGCGATAGTAATGGAATTGGCGATCTAAAAGGCATAATTAACCAACTAAATTACATCTCCAGTCTCGGCGTGGACGCCATTTGGGTGTCACCATTTTTTAAATCACCTATGAAAGATTTTGGCTATGACATCAGTGACTATCGGCAGGTCGATCCAATGTTCGGTTCCAACAATGATTTTAAAACACTCATCTCAAGCGCACACAAACTAAACTTAAAAGTAATAATTGATCAAGTTCCGAGTCATACCTCAGACCAGCATCCATGGTTCCAAGAAAGTAAAAAAAGTAGACAAAATCCAAAATCAAACTGGTATGTATGGGCTGACGCGGGCCCCGATGGACAACCACCAAACAACTGGTTATCCATATTCGGTGGTTCAGCATGGCAGTGGAGTCAAAAAAGATGCCAATATTATTTTCATAATTTCTTAACCAGCCAACCTGATCTAAATTATCATTGTGACTCCGTNAGAGCACAGATACTTGACGAAATAGAGTTTTGGCTAAAACTGGGCGTTGACGGTGTGCGCCTCGACGCCATTAACTATTGCTACCACGATGCTTCCTTGCGGAACAATCCAGAAAAACCATTGGATGAGAGGATAGGACGCGGGTTCTCGTCAAACAACCCTTATGCAGCGCAATATCATTATCACGATAACACCCAACCTGAAAATTTAAATTTTTTAGAAGAAGTCAGAGCGTTATTCAATCGATACCCCGGCACAGTCGCCCTTGGCGAGATCAACTCAGAAGATTCGATGTCCACCTTGGCAGAATATACGACAGCAGGAACAAGATTACACATGGGTTACAGCTTTGAGCTCCTCTCCCATGAATTTTCAGCTAAACATATAAAAAATACCGTTGAAAAATTCGAGGCTAAAAAATCGGATGGATGGCCCTGCTGGGCGTTTAGTAATCATGACGTGGTTCGAGCCGTCAGCAGATGGGGGACAAGACTCACCAGTCGTGAAGCTCGAGTAGCTTTTGCAAAGTTACTAATTGCATTGTTGGGCACTCTCAGAGGGACAATATGCACATACCAAGGAGAGGAGTTAGGTCTCTGTGAGGCAGTAATAGAGAAACATCAGTTGCATGACCCATTCGGGATCGAATTCTGGCCTGAGTTCAAGGGACGTGACGGTTGCCGCACTCCAATGCCATGGTGTGACAAGGCCAGTGGAGCCGGTTTTAGTAAAGTTGAGCCTTGGTTGCCNATTCCTGCGGAACATCTATTGAACAGCGTAGAGTTACAACAAAATGACCCGAATTCAGTTTTATGTTTTTTCAAAACATTTCATCGCTGGCGCACCAACCAACCGCAGATAAAGTCAGGCAGCATCTCTTTCCCCGCTTCAAACGGTTCGGACTGTGTCTTAATAATACGACGAACCGTCGACTCTAAGTCAATATCTGGTTACTTCAACCTTGGAAGTCACCCAGAGACATTTGATGTTCTCGCTGGAGAGCTTTGGATANANGANGCACCCNAACAACTTGGCAATTTNATGCNTANTGAAAATACGCTATGCCTTGAATCAAACGGTTTCGCGTACTCTCAAACTATTGACTCATGATTTTCGCCAGCTATGGTCGTACCTTTTGTTACCTATTAACTATCTGTTCAGCAATAATGGGGTGTAATCGAACACAACTGTTGATGATGCCAGCAATCTCGGAAACACCATCCATTGAAATTTATCCATCTCCCGAAATTGACCTTGATTTCCATGGGGAATGGACAAAGCAGCACTATAAAGAACGGGTGAAAAACTTTGAAAGAAACCCTTTGTCTGGGGATGATATTGTTTTTATCGGCGACAGTATTACAGAGGGTGGAGGGCATTGGGGCAAGAGATTCAATATGAACAATATCAAAAACCGTGGTATTAGCGGAGATGTAAGTGATGGCGTTTTGTTAAGGATTGGTGAGATACTTTATTTTCAGCCAAAAGCAATTTTCTTGATGATTGGCTTTAACGATGTCAACAATATACATTATAAAAAACAAATATCCTCTACTGAATACGTTGCAGATGTTATCATTGATGTTGCAACCAAACTTACTCAGGGAGCCCCAAATACAAGAGTTTTTGTGCAAAGTATACTTCCCTGCAGAAGAGATTACATAAACGACATGATCGATGAGATTAATGCCGCTATTGCGCTTGAATTCCGAGGTAGTTCAATTGTTTTTATCGACCTTCACTCTTACTTCACGGACGACTTCGGTAAAATGAGGGAAAGTCTCACTGATGATGGAGTGCATCTTAATGAAAAGGGATACCAACTATGGACAAAACAGTTATCCCCCTTTGTCAAAGCACTGAACTGAGTCCAGTAGACCTTACAGAGAAAATAATGAAAAAATATTATGTATTTTGTTTAGCGATACTCTGGAACCAAATTCTGGGAGCAAACGAAGCTAAAGATCCTTATACATGGGACATCAGAGAACGTGACATCCGTATAGAAATGCGTTACCCAAACAATAAGTTGAAAGCAATTGTTTTAAGCTATGATGACGGATTTTCTGAGGATTTACGACTTGTACAACTACTAAACAAATACGGGCTAAGGGGGACCTTCCATATAAATTCCGCGCGACTTTCGACCCCAAACTATATGAAGAAAAAAGACATAAAAGAGCACTTTGGCAAGCATGAAATTTCTGCTCATGGAGCTAATCATCAGGGTCTATTAGGTCTCACACCCGCAGATCGTATCTATGAGTTTATTGAGGATCGAAGAGCATTAGAGGCTCTATCAGGTAAGTTGGTTCGCGGTATGGCATATCCTTTTGGAAGCTATGATCCCGATGGGTTAGAGTTACTTGAGTCTATGGGCTTTGAGTACGCTAGAACCGTCGAAGCCACACATGATTTTAGAATTCCTGCCAACTTCCTCCTGTGGCATCCCTCAGCCCACAAATTCGGAGTCGAAGATGACCCTGCGCGTGACGGAGCAACTTTTCAGTTGGTAGAAGATTTCCTTACTAGAAAACATCAAGCCTTACTCTACCTTTGGGGACATAGCTGGGAATATCAAAAAAAGTGGGATATGGTTGAGGAACTTTTTTCTTTGCTCTCAGGGCAACCCGATGTGGTTTCTTTGACGCACATAGACCTTGTTGCATATCTTAAGGCTTTTCGGCAGTTACGAATATCTGCGGACAAAACAATCATCCATAACCCATCGGCAACCAAATTATTTCTGCGTGTTTATGATGGCAGGCTGACCTCAGAAAAAGCAAGCTACACCATTGAATTAGAACCCGCCGCGACGCTTCGCCTTGAGAATTGATAAAAAGGATATACTATATAAAGGGATAATTTTTATAAATGATAGCTTATATTTCCCAAGTTTCATTATTGATCAGTTTAAAAGACACCGAGCTCCACTTACATGGTAAATCAAAGCCCACTACTCAGGTCAATGTGCTCTAAAGTCGAGACCTAATACTCGGACTAATCAACTGCGGTAATATTTCGAAATGCGATCAAATCTGGTGAGCCTAAAAAAATTATTCAAAACTCTCACAAAAAAGTCCGAAGCTGTGGCCCTTGTTTTGGTCTTTTCATCGCTCACGGCATGCTCCATGCCCGATACTTTAATGCTTTCGAATAAAAGGGAAATGCCAAATTTTATTATCATTTATGTTGACGACCTTGGATATGGAGACCTAGGAATCTATGCAACGAAGAAATTGACGACGCCCGCAATCGATAAACTCGTCAAGTCGGGGCAAAGCTGGACAAATTTTTATTCCTCCGCAGCCGTTTGCAGTCCAAGCCGGGGGGCTCTTTTAACAGGAAATCTTCCGGTGAGGTCGGGTCTTTATGGCAGTAGGCTAAATGTGATGTGGCCAGGGGCTTTAAGGGGAATACCTGATTCTCTTGAGACGATCGCAGAAACATTTAAAAAAAATAACTACAAGACAGGTATCTTTGGTAAATGGCACCTGGGCGACGCACCCGAGTCGCTGCCAACACGTCATGGATTTGATGAGTGGATCGGAATACCTTACTCGAATGACATGGACTGGTCGATCGGTGACATCAACAGCACCAATGTCTTTAGTGATTTGTCAACATCTGCAGTCAAATGGAAGGAGGTTGGCGATATCTATCAATTGCAGATGCGGAACCCAAAAAACAGTGACTGGAACGTGCCTCTAATCAGGAGTGTCAAAGCGGCCTATAATCCTCCCCAAGATAAGATCATTGAACGTCCCGTAAATCAGTCTCTCCTGACAAAAAAACTTACAGAAGAATCCGTTTCATTTATGCGCAGAACAGTTGGAAATAACAAGTCGTTTTTCCTCTTCATCTCCCATAGTCTGATACATGTGCCGTTATTTAGGTCTTCCGAGTTCGAAGGTAAAAGTTCGTATGGTCTATTCGGTGACGTACTGCTCGAGTTGGACTGGAGCGTAGGAGTGATTCTAGCCGAGTTAGAGCATCTTGATATTGGCGACGATACATATGTTGTTTTTACGAGTGACAATGGACCTTGGCTTGGATACGCTCCAGAGCAAGCTGGATCCGCAGGCCCCTTGAGAGGTGGCAAAGGGCAGGTATATGAGGGTGGGATGAGGGTCATGACCATATTTAAGGGCCCTGAAATAAAACCCGGAATAATCTCTGACCTTGCAATGGACACAGATATATATAACACCTTTTTGTCTCTGGCTGGTATTGAGCCAAACACAGACGCACAAGATAGCATGGATTTATCGGGAACACTCAAATTCGACAAACGAGGACCACGAGATTTTATACCATATTACAATAATTCGAAGCTCGCAGCTTTCCGATTCAAAAATTTTAAATTACATTTTGCAAGAAAGGGAACATCAGGAAAATCAGATTCACCTGCTTACCTGTTCGACCTTGACACAGACGTTGGAGAAAACAGAAATTTAGCTGACACGAGAGATCAAGAGCTGGCCAATGTTCTCCAGCTGGCTGAGAAGTTTAAAGCCTCAGTAAAAATCAGGCCGTCAGTATTTGATCTGCAAAAAGTAAAGCCTGAGTCTTAATCAATGATCTTAATTTTTAATAAATATTTAAAACACCGGTATAGCATTAAGTTGAGGACCCCAAAAACTTTGCTAAACTCAGAAAAGTGAAGTCATATGTGCCAGAGTGGTGAAATTGGTAGACACAGGGGACTCAAAATCCCCCGCCCTTAAAAGCGTGCCGGTTCGAATCCGGCCTCTGGTACCAATCATGCTAGTAAACCCCTGTAATCATTGGAAGACAGGGACTTTTTAGCTTAAAAAAAGCTAATTCATTCAAAAATAATCTTTGATTAAGTTACAACCCCGCCTCATTTTTGGGGTCTGGGGGGCTTATGTCATTTTTGTAATTGTTTCATAATCACGACAACAGAGGAGAATTAGAAAACACGCATGTCTGTCGCCTATTATACTCAAAAAGGTCTTTAGTTTTTATACTATGTAGGTATATTCAGTTGGTACTCGCCGAGAACGGAATCTTGATTACGACACCGCTGATATGATGCTGAACCTTAGCCTTTTAAATGAGGGAGTTAACTGTCTCGATTTCGCCAATTAGGTCGCTATTAAAAACTTTTTCTTGTTTTATCCAGTTAAACTAAAATGCAATACCTGTGGGTGATAGTTCAAAATACAAATATGTA
>PBJN01000040.1 GCA_002720735.1 Porticoccaceae bacterium | reverse complement strand
TATTAAATTAATTTCTAATTCAATAAATAGAGTAGCATAATGGAAAGTAAATTTTAGTAGATAGTTGGTAAATTCGTGTTTAATAAAGAAGCTTGCCCGTTAATATCCCGCTTCAGTTCATAGACTAAAGTAACAAGCGTAGACAAAGGACTAACAAAATGACACTACCCACAATTTTGAATGAACATCTTAAGCTGCCAGTCGTGGCAGCGCCGTTATTTATTATTTCGAACCCAGATCTAGTAATTGCTCAGTGTAAAGCTGGGGTGGTAGGCTCTTTCCCTGCACTCAATGCTCGACCTGCCGAAGAATTGGACCGATGGCTTAAAAAAATTACCATAGAGCTAGCGGAGTATGATAAGCAGAATCCTGAATTCCCTTCTGCTCCATTTGCCGTAAATCAGATCGTTCACTCTTCCAACGATAGGCTTCAGCATGATGTCGAGATGTGTGTTAAGTGGCGTGTACCAATTGTAATTACTTCGCTGGGTGCAAAGGAGTATGTAAATGAAGCGGTTCACTCCTATGGCGGTATCGTACTTCATGACGTTATTAATAACCGCTTTGCAAAAAAAGCGATTTCGAAGGGGGCTGATGGACTAATTGCTGTGGCAGCAGGGGCTGGTGGACATGCTGGCGCGTTATCGCCTTTTGCGCTGGTTCAAGAGATAAGGGAATGGTTTGACGGTCCATTGCTACTGTCGGGCTCGATCGCCAGTGGCGACGCAGTTTTAGCGACGGAGGCCATGGGGGCAGATCTATCCTACATTGGCTCCGCTTTTATAGCGACAGACGAGGCTAATGCTGCCCATGCATATAAACAGGCGATTGTCGATTACAATGCAGACGATATTATTTTAAGTAATCTATTCACCGGAATTCATGGAAATTACCTAAGACCTTCTATTGAAGCCGCGGGATTGGATCCCGAAAACCTGCCAGAGAGTGACCCATCCAAAATGAGTTTCGGTTCCGGCGGGGATTCCATTCCCAAGGCATGGAAAGATATCTGGGGTTGTGGGCAGGGGATTGGGGTAGTGAAATCTATTCTCACCACTCAAAACTTGGTGGACAGATTAGAGAGTGAGTATAAGTCCGCAAAACTCAGGCTTGTCTAAAAATGATCCATTCATCGACTACTTGATACAAATGGAGAGGACTGCCAGTTTTTCTTGTTGTAGACGCTACAGATATTGCTTGTGGCGTGTTTGGGATATGGGATTACCATCGATTTTGTTTTTTGGGCTGAATCCTTCCACCGCTGATGAGCAAGTGGATGATGCAACCACTAGAAAATGCATCGGCTATGCGGGGAGGTGGGGTTTTGGGCAACTCTGTATTGTTAATTTATTCGCAGCTGTGGCGAGGGATCCGCGGACACTAAGAGAAATGGATGATCCTATCGGCCCTCAAAATGATGTATGGCTGCAACTTGCTTGCCGAAAACATAAAGTGACGTTAGCCGCATGGGGTAACGGTGGAGAGTACCTTGATAGATCTTCAGAGGTATTGCGATTTACCAGGCCGCTGTATTGCATTGGCAAAACTTTGCGAGGCAATCCCATTCATCCTCTCTACCAACGAGCAAGCCTTAATCTCGTGCCTTTAACATGAATCTATCAAACATAGTGTCAAGGTATTATGTTCAGAGCACGTTTTATATAATTGCGGAACAAAAAAGCAATTATCTCACATGAGTACCATGGAATATTCAAGAGAAACATCGTAAACTCGGAACTTCGGTCTTATTTACTTGTGTGTTTAAACCGACGTTAGTGAGGAGAGAGTGTCATGTTTCGTTTTTGGCTGGTACCACTGACTTTAGTCTGGTGCTCTGGTTATTTAAATGCTGTTGAGCTCAAGTGTATCACAGAAAGATCATTCGATGCTGAGGACTATGGTGTCACAGGTGATTCCACTATCGACGAAAAACAGTCGTTTAAACTTAGTATTGATATGGAGTTTGCAAAGGCCGCCATGCAAGAGCGAGATTATCGCGATATTGTTCTCTCCCCGACAGTTGTCATGATGGAGCATATTGAAGGCCCAGCGAGTGATGGGAAGATATACAAGAACACCACCAAGGTGCAGAGGGACACGCTAGCAGTAGAAACCGAGCTATTTGTTGATAATAGACCTCATAAAAAATGGGAGGGAGATTGCCAATTATTAAAGAGTGACTGATCCTGTTCTATAGTTAAGCGAGCTCCGCCCTCTGAGAGGCTCCTTTTCATTGGGTGCAAAGGTGTTAAACTAGAGGCTCTCGGAAGTTCTAAGAGTAGGCATGTTTTCGGTTTAGCTCTAAATAAAAGTAGGGTGAACACACAGAAGGGAAAGCTCAATGTCCGAAATTAATAAGGTTAAAGTTTTTCGAGTCCAAGGTGCCGGCCCCACGCCGGTGACTGTGAAGATTTCACGAATCGGTAAAGCTTTGAGGATCAAATGTGATTGCCCAGCGGGTGCATACATGGATCCTTGCGTGCATTGGAAGTCGTTGTTTACGGGTGAAGATCAGAATTATTTGGACATTACAGATGAAGAAATCCTAGAAATTCAAGACTGGTTAGATGACAGCGATTTGGATGAGGCGTTGCAAAACCTTTTGTATTTCGAGGGTCATGAAAAAAATATGCATGAAAATCTAGCCCGTCAAAAAAGGGCTTTGAGAGGACGCGTGATAGATATTTTGATATCGGAACCACAGCTCTAGAAAGAAAAAAATTTTTTATGGGTGCTGGTGCTCAAATACATAATGTAGTACCTGCGAGCGTAATTTGCTTTCAAGCCCTAAAAGTGTGGTTGCTCACATGAAGTGAGCAGTGCGGTGGAAACCTCAGGAGCCCAGTTTGTTTATTTGAGTAATATTAGTAATACCACTCATCGCTTATCAAAAGGAGAAGCCAATGCCCCCTTCTGAACTGCTGTCGATTGAAAAATCGGATGATGTGAGTACAATATGGCTCAATCGCCCAGAAAAGTATAATGCTTTGTCTTTTGACCTTTGGAGCACGATACCTGGCGCCCTAAATACACTCTCTGAAGATGGTAACACAAAGGCAATCATAATCGCGGGGAGGGGTGAACATTTTTGTGTCGGCATCGATCTTTTCGATGGACTGATGGCGGCCAAGAATTCAAGTAAGGCACCGTCTGAGGCAATTTCAAACCTGGATCAGCTAGAGGGTGCCCGTCGTTTTCAGCGAGCGATTTCATCAATAGCCGAGTGCCCGTTACCTGTGATTGCTGTTGTGCATGGGCACTGTTTGGGAGCAGGTATCGATTTAATCAGCGCGTGTGACATCAGACTTTGTAGCTCAGATGCAAATTTCAGTGTGCGAGAGACAAAAATCGGACTAGTGGCCGATGTAGGAACTCTTCAACGTCTTCCCGACATTTTAAATGCGGGCCATGTCGCAGAGCTTGTATACACAGGAAAGGATATTGGCTCTAAACGAGCGGAAAAGATTGGACTTGTGAATGACGTCTATGTCTCTTTTGAAGATGCATACGAGGGTGCTGTGGAGATTGCATCTGACATTGCATCAAACTCTACGCTGGCGGTGAGGGGGACTAAATTCATTCTTCAGCAAAGTGAAAATCTGACTACAGAGCAAAGCCTGTTACTAAATGGGATGTACACGTTAATGACAAGTATGAAATCGAACGATTTGAAAGAGTCTATGGCCGCATTTATGTCAAAGCGGCCCGCAAAATACACAGGCACATAGTAGTCTTTGTCATTGCAAGTGCATGCCGTATTCTGCTTAANANTACATGATNAGATNACGAGTCCAGTTAAGGATAAAGGGGAACTTTTCTCCTAGCTTAGATATCCAGAANATTCCCCAATACTNAAGTTTTTGTATATTNGACATCTCCAATTTGTCCGGCAGTTCCTGCTGTTTTTTACTCAGAAAATGATGAATATTTTCTACATCGAGAGAGGTTAACGTGTCATGATATCCCAACATTCCATGCTCTGATTTGGAGCCTCCAAGAACAATAGCCATGAAGCCGCTGTGTGTTTCTTCGTCCATATAGCGTAGGTCTGGTAATACACCGTTACCTTTTGCACTGATTCCATGGCAANTAGCACAATTTCGACCGTATAGCATTTCACCTTGTCTAATGATTNTCTCATCGATGCTTAATTCANNCTTAAGCGGTANAATTGCTGCNAGGCCTNTGGCAGATGGCTNTGGGCTTTGTTGAGATTCACNCAGTNTAAACACTAAAAGTTTATTATNATTTACNCGCTCATATTTTAGGTCGTTTCCTACAGTCAGCATTACCGCCCCACCACCTCCTTGGGTAACCGCGATATATTGATTTCCATTAATTGCATAGCTTATTGGCCCAGCCAAAATAGCACTATCAGATTTGTATTCCCAAAGACGCCTGCCGTCGTCCGCATCATAGGCCGCAAATTTTCCCTCCTGCGTGCCTTGAAACACNATACCGCCTGCCGTNCTGAGGACTCCCCCATTTGATGGTTTTGGGAGTCTGACTCGCCATCTACTTTTGGCCTTGACTGGATCCCAGGCAATAAGTTCTCCATAAATTAGAGCATCCCTTGACGCTTTTGCTGTGACCCAACTTTTTGCATCTCGTGCCTCATTCAGATCAACACCTGTATTCCAGCGATTAATTTTGTATTGCACTTCATCTGTCCCGGAGAAATATCCANGAATATTTTGCACCGGTATGTAAACNAGGCCCNTATTTGGGTTGAAGGACATNGGCTGCCAGTTATGTGCTCCGAAGGGTGAAGGCCATATNTAACTTCCACCATTTTTCTGATAATTCGCATACTCCGTCTCAACTGGTCTTCCTGTATCCATGTCAACATGGCTTGCCCAAGTTATATGCGTATATGGACTTGCTGACAGAAGCTCGCCTGACGAGCGATCGAGTATGTAAAAAAAACCGTTTTTTGGTGCCTGCATAATCACATCTCGAGTAGATCCATCAATTTCGAGTCGTGCAAGAACTAATTGTTGNGTAGCTGTATAATCCCAATTGTCTTTTGGNGTAACTTGGTAGTGCCATACATANTCACCATTNTCNGGATTNAGCGCNAGTATAGAGCTGAGGTAAAGATTATCGCCTCCACCCGGGCTGCGAATTTTACGATTCCATGGAGAACCATTTCCAGTGCCAACGAAAAGTAGATCAAACTTTGGATCATACACGATGGAATCCCANACAGTTCCGCCGCCGCCACCCTGGGTATGCCAGTAATCGCCATTCCAGGTTTCAAGGGCTNTGGAGAGTGCAGGGCTCTCTTGGGGCTTTTCAGGGTCGCGTGGAACAGTGTACACCCGCCATCGTTTTTCTCCCGTTAACACGTCATATGCAGAGATGAAGCCTCGAACGCCCAATTCCCCGCCGCTATTACCGATAAATACTAAGCCTTTTGCTATCCGGGGGGCTCCAGTAATGCTATAGTTTCCATCANCTGGNGTAGTTTGCGTTGACCAATTTTCTGAACCTGTCTTTGCGTCTAACGCGATTAACCGCCCATCCAGGGCGGCTAGAAAAACTTGCAGAGGCTCAGTGANACTNCCCTGCCACAGCCCCACGCCACGATTAACAGGTCCACAACAGGTCTTTGCAAGAATGGTCTTAGAAACTTTTGCATCGTAGTGCCAAATCTGTTCTCCCGTTATTGCATTTAGTGCATAGACATGGCTCCAACCGGTACTGACGTATATAACACCATCATGTAATAAGGGTGTAGACTCCATACCCCGAGCTGTTTCAAAAGCAAAACTCCATTCTAAAGTGAGGGTTTTTACATTATCACGATTGATCTTGTGGAGCGGGCTGAAACGCTGCTCAGTATAATCACGACCATAACTCAACCATTCTTTTCCGGGATTNGCTATTTCATCTCCATTAAGAGATATGGTTTTCGCCGTATTTGTTTCTAATCCCAAAAGGGTAATAATCGTTACTAACAAATATTTTCTTTTCACACTTGTCACTTTGCGCTCAATACCTTTGTGAGTTAACCTTGGATTTTATTTTTTTGTTGTTTCTTGCTCGTTTATAGTTATGGTTGAGTTTTTCACCTGGCCAGATTTATCATCTGCGGGGATATTTTGTTTACTCTTTATCTCTTGTCAAAAGAGCTTCGATCATATGTAAACGATCTTGCCCAAAATACATTTCNTCTCCAAAAAAGAAAGTTGGTGCGCCGAATATGCCTTTGTCAACAGCTTGTTCAGTGTTTTCAATAAGTTTCGTCTTGATATGTATGCTCTGAGCTAACTGAATTATCGTGCCATGATCTATTCCACTTCTTTTTAATTCATCAGCTAAGATCTCTGGGTCACCCAAGTTAAGTTGTTTTACCCAAAGAGCTCTGAAAATACAATCAAGGTATTCATTTAAAAAAGTCATTTCTTGAGCAGCGATAGCCCCGCGCATCAGGGTNAGTGTGTTTATTGGAAAGTGAGGATTNGATTTAAAAGATACGTTGTATAGCTNTGCAAACCTCGGCAGATCGAANAGTTCCATATATCTTCCTTTTGCTGCGATGACGGCAGGCGACTGATTACCCGTTAATTTAAAGATGCCGCCGAGAAGCACTGGAATGTAAATTAGATTAAAATCATATTTAGACTTCATCTGAAGTAGTTTTCGATAGGCGAGGTAGGATGTNGGGCTTCCCACATCAAAATAAAAATCTAATTTTTTAACCATGAAAGATTCCTTGTGCATTCACACTTATATTATTGTTTCAGGTAATTAAGCAAAGATTTTATAAAAAATTTTTGCACATGTTTTTCTCAGATAAGTCTGACATAGGTCCTTTTGTATCACAATGTGATCTTCTGTATCACAGAAACACAATACCGTCGTGCATTTCGGAGAAATTATGATGAGTTCTGAGGAAATGTTTTTATATTTTTTAATATATTTTTATTTTTGCACTACTTTTGGCTTGATTGCAAGATCGATAGCAGAAACAAAAGCGCACTTTTGTCTATTTTTCTATGAATTTTAGGTATCGTAAAGTAAGGTGGGTGGCCATACAAATTCGGGCGGGGCAGAAATGCTTTGTGTCTGTAAAAAAACATTGAATGAATTGCTGATATATTAACGGCTATCTAGGTTTCTAAGATTAATGCAAGTGGCAATCGACATCGCTCAAGGCATGCCCTGCGAGACCTCTGGGTGGACCTATTGGGTATTGCTAAAGTCAAAAACTTTGTTCGTAACATATAGAATAAAAGCGAGAGAAACTGTCGACTTAGGTAAGAATATGTTGTCGTCGAGACTCATCTAATAGAGCCGCTCGATCCAACCAAAATCTGTCAGCTTATTGATCGGCCTTAAAACTTAGCGGGCTTTAGGTTGATTGTTTGTAAGAGATTTATTTTTGGCTACACATTGCCGGTGTCCGTTTTGTCCCAAGTGGCACTGTGAGGGTACGTCAGGCCATTTCACTGTTGTTGAGTTCATTGGTGATTTAGATACCCTACGCTGTGTTGAAAGTATCATGCTCGGGTCCGTGTAAGCTCCAGGTATGATACTACTTGTATTTAGGCAGCGGCCTCGGTAATTCTCATGCACAGGATAATATTAGTTTCGATTTTGCAGGAAAAGTTACGCTGGGGCGATAGCAATAAAGCAGTCATTGAGGTTGAAATTTTTATCGAAGTCCCCATGTTACTCACATAATAAATTAAGAAGGAGATTCCAAAACAATGTCAGCCTCGAATAACGCAGAAACCAGGGCTTTCCAAACTGAAGCAAAACAGCTTTTGCATCTTATGATCCACTCGCTCTATTCGAACAAGGAAATATTCTTGAGGGAGTTAATCTCAAATGCTTCCGATGCCGCCGATAAGTTACGTTTCGAGGCGCTGGAAGATCCCAGCCTGTATGGCAACGACGGTGATTTGAGAATCAGGATTGAGGTAGATGAGGAAAATAAGTCTCTAACAATTTCTGACAATGGTATTGGAATGTCAAAAGAAGAGGTAATAGAGAACCTCGGGACCATTGCTAAATCTGGTACCAGCGAATTTCTTCAATCCTTGACTGGTGATCAACAGCAAGATGCTCAGCTTATTGGTCAGTTCGGAGTTGGGTTCTACTCTTCTTTTATAGTCGCAAAGAGAGTCGTGGTTGAGACAAGGCGAGCGGGCGGTGTTGACAGTGACGCGGTTCGATGGACATGTAAAGCAGAAGCAGATTATCAGATTGAGCCAATTAATATGGCAGAGCGTGGGACCAGAGTCACGTTGCACCTTAAGGATGACGAGCACGAGTTTGCAAGCGATTGGCGTTTGCGAAGTATCGTTAAAAAGTACTCCGATCATATAGCCATCCCGGTGCAAATGATTAAAAAAGATCCTCCTGCACCGGCAACTGATGAAGATGAAATCGTTGTTGAAGATCCGGATAAAACTCCTGAATGGGACTCAATCAATGATGCAAAAGCTCTATGGACTCGGTCGCGAAGCGAGATAACCGATGATGAATACAAAGATTTTTACCGCCACATCTCTCATGATTTCTCTCCTCCTCTTAATTGGAGTCACAATCGCGTAGAAGGAAAGCATGAATACACGAGNTTGTTGTACATNCCNAGNATGGCCCCGATGGACCTNTATCAAAGAGATGCAGCAAGAGGCGTTAAGTTGTACATTAAGCGCACTTTTATTATGGACGATGCTGAGCAATTCATGCCGATGTATTTGCGATTTGTTAAAGGCGTTATTGACAGTGCAGACCTTCCTTTAAACGTGTCACGAGAGCTACTTCAAAAGACGCCGGTGGTTGATAACATTCGCTCTGCGATTACCAAGCGAGTTCTTGATATGCTGGGAAAACTTGCGTCAAATGACACCGAAAAATATGGGACTTTTTGGAGTCAATTCGGTAGCGTTCTCAAGGAAGGTCCAAGTGAAGACCATGCTAATCGCGAAAAAATTGCGAAACTATTAAGGTTTACTAGCTCTAAGAGCGATACAGATTCTTGTTCTGTAAGTTTGATGGACTACGTCGGCAGAAAAAAGGCTCATCAAGACAAAATTTATTACCTTACCGGCGAAAGTTACTCGGTTATAGCGAATAGCCCCTACTTAGAAGCGTTCCGAAAACATGACATAGAAGTTTTATTAATGACTGATCGCATAGATGAATGGATGATGGGGTACCTCACCGAGTTTGATGGCCTTAATTTTCAGGATATTTCGCGAGGCGAGTTGGATCTNGAGGAACTTTCTGACTCAAAGGCAGAAAAGTCTGACAAAGATAAGAGTAATCAGGAGAATGAAAATAAAACTGAAAAAGCCCTATGCGATCGCGTGAAGGAACTTCTTGANGGCAAGGTCGATGACGTCAGGACTACCCAGCGACTNACAGACTCGCCGGCATGCCTCGTAGTGGGAGAGCATGATATGGGGGAGCAAATGCGAAAGATAATGCAGGCTGCGGGACAAAGTGTGCCTGACACCAAGCCTGTTCTTGAGATAAACATAGAGCATCCTCTCGTAATTAAATTAAAAGCTGAGGATGGAACTGAGGATTCTGCGATACTAGCTGGTTTGCTGTTTGATCAAGCAGCATTGTCAGCGGGACGGCCACTTGATAATCCTGCCCAATTCGTCCAGCAGTTGAATAAGATGATGTTCTCCTAATATATTTAGTTGGAGACTTAGTTAGTGCCGATTTTTTAAATTATATGCCTGACATAACCATTTGCTAACTCTATACTGGAAGCGAGTGTAGAATTTGGATCTAGCAATGCTTAAGGAAGGTAAAGTAGTCGTTCTTGGAGGTGGTAGCTTCGGTACTGCCCTCGCTAACATGATGGCGGTGAATCGCCATAGTGTCTGCTTGTGGATGAGGAATGCTGACCGAGCCGAGCAGACGGATTATTGNAGGGTTAATTCGGATTACCTTCCCAACTACGAATTGTCTCCACATCTAGGTATAACGGCGGATCTTGAGCAGGCCTTAGAGGCGGCTACTACTGTTTTTTTTGCGGTTCCAAGTTCAGCAATTGGCGCTTTGGCCAATTCCATTGCTGACCAAGTTATTCCTGGAACGGCGATCGTGAGCACAGCCAAGGGGATCTGCGGTGAAGATTTTGATACCCCAAGCGAGCTCCTTAGGCGGCAGATACCTAATGCTAGAGTTGCTGTAATTAGCGGCCCAAATCTNGCNNNAGAAATNGCNANTCAACAGATAACCGGGACTGTNGTCGCAAGTGGGNATCCCGAANTGTGTAANTTGGTGCAAAATATGCTCGCCTCAAAGCAGTTTCGNGTCTATGCNAATCATGATCAGCGCGGAGTTGAATTGGCAGGAGCCCTCAAAAANATATANGCAATAATTGCTGGNATTGCTTCAGCAATGAAAGCAGGGCACAATACAAAAGGGGTTTTTCTGACTCGAAGTCTTGCTGAAATGTGCCGTTTTGGGACACGTTTGGGTGCCAAAGCTTCGACTTTTCTCGGTTTAAGCGGGGTGGGTGATCTCTTTGTGACATGTACCTCACCCCTGAGCCGAAACTTTCAAGTCGGGTTTGGAATTGGGATGGGAAAGTCGCTTGCCACGNCGCTCCGTGAGGTGGGACAAGTTGTGGAGGGCATAAACACTACCAAACTTGTTAAAAATAAAGCGGATCAAATGGGGATATACATGCCCTTGGCCTCTGCATTGCACGCAACGTTATTCGAAGGTCAATCGGTAGAGGTGTCATTACAAAACATGATGAGGGCTGAACAGAATTATGATGTTGATTTTATGGAGAGCTTAAATGACTGATCTAAAAACGTCGTTAATGAACATTGATTCTTGGATTAGGTTGGGGTATGTGTTGCTGTTCTTAGTTTTTTTGGCAGTCGCGCGTGGGCTATTATTTATAATAATTCTGGTACAGTCCGGTATGGTNCTGGCGACTGGAAGCACGAATAAAAAGATTGTAGATTTTTCAGGTGATTTAAGCNTCTGGGTTTTTGATACATTGCGATTTGTTACATTTAATAGTGAGCATAAAGCATTTCCCTTCAGCGAATGGTCAAGAAGTTCCGAGGGCAGCGCAGATAGATCTGGTAGAGAACAGCCAGATCCAACTGATGACCCCGAGTTTGAACCCGCGGGACCTGATGGAGCAACCGATTATGTGCCGTCTTTTACGTCTGACGAGGGATCCTCTGGTGGTATAAGGGATCATGATGAGGATAAGGGTAGCTAAAACTAAACAGTTTTTGGGTCGAGGCGATACTTTGAAAGGTGAAAGCTAAAGTCAGAAGTTCTATATCTAAGTGCTCATGGGACGATTTTTGCAGGAATGAGAGAGCTTGTCGCTTAATTATGTTGGTGAAAAAAAATTTTATTGTCGAGGTTTGTCACTATCGGCAAAAGAGTGGGGTATTGACGGATCCATGCCGGTAATTGCTCTCCATGGATGGCTCGATAATGCTGCTACATTCGATCGAATCATGCCTCATATAAAAGATATGCATATTCTGGCGGTAGACAGTGCTGGACACGGTTTAAGTGACTTTCGCTCCCCAGACGCGAACTATGACCTCTTTCAAGAGATCCATGATGTCATTTCTATTGCAAAGCAAATGCACTGGGATCATTTTTCTTTAATTGGCCACTCAAGAGGAGCCCTTATAGCAGCGCTTGTCGCCGGAGCTTTTCCTCGTCTTATTAGGCGCCTGCTCATGATTGACGGACACATATCAATTGCCGGTAAGAAGCATAATGCCTCTAGACATTTTGTCAAATCAGTTCGAGATGAAAAGTTGTTTACTTCTTCAAATCCGACTTTTTTCACAACTTTTGAAGATGCTGTGACCGCAAGGGCTAATGGTTTTTTGCCTCTTGAAATGGGTGCGGCTGAAGTTCTTGCCAAGAGAGGTGTTCGCAAATGTGATAGGGGATATTACTGGAATAACGATCAACGCCTAAAGTGTTCCTCCGCATTGAGGTTGACAGGTAAGCAGATAAAGGACTTTTTTGAATCTATTGCAGCACCAACAAAGATGATTGCAGCAAGCAAAGGTGTTTTTGCAGACACGAAGAACAACGATCAGCAGACGAAAAAGTATATCAATCCAGGAAAGTACATTAAAAATTTTGTTGAGGAAAAGATTCATGGGGGGCATCACTTACATTTAGAGTCTGGGGCAAAGAATGTCGCGTCTGCGATCTCGCAGCACCTCGGCAAGATCATTTAAAAATACTTAAGGTAGTTCTAAAGTAACTTATTGTTCTAGTGACAAATTATTGCCCATTCATTATTCAAACATCTCGATTTGTCGTGACTGGGCCCAGCACAAGCGAATTGTTCACTTAAAACTCATCAAAGTAAGGCTATCGTGGAGTTATTTCCTGGAATATTTCTGTGTGTAGTCTGGGGTAAAATGATAGAGTCAATTTTACTATCGTAGGATAAAGATTTTAGAAGGATGTGTCATGAGTAATAGGATTGAAAAAGATAGCATGGGCAGCTTGGATGTGCCGAAAGATGCGTTGTATGGGCCTCAAACTCAACGAGCCATCAATAATTTTCCCGTCAGTGGAAGGACAATGCCTGCGGCATTCATAAGAGCGCTTTTGTTGGCAAAAAGATCAGCTGCTGAGGCGAATTATCTTTTGGAGCTAATGCCCAAAGATATGTGCGAGGCAATTGTTGCTTCCGTTGACGATTTGCTGTTGGATGATCGATTGATGATAAATTTTCCTGTTGATATTTATCAAACTGGGTCTGGCACGAGTTCAAATATGAATGCTAATGAGGTGCTGGCTACGCTGGCCTCTCGTCGATTGGGTCGGGAAGTGAGTGCAAATGACCACGTTAATTTTGGACAAAGTAGTAATGACATTATACCAACCGCAATCCATGTAAGTGCATCGATACAATTGCAATCGGGCCTCTTGCCGGCTTTAAATTATCTTGCGATTGCAATTGAGCGAAAAGCAGAAGAAGTTCATCGACACGTTAAAACAGGCCGAACACACTTGATGGATGCCATGCCGGTGCGAATGAGTCAGAGTTTAATGGGTTGGGCAACTCAAATCCGACAAAATATTGACTTTTTGCAGGATATNCTTCCCTCCGTGAGGAGTCTCGCTCAAGGTGGCACTGCTGTTGGCACCGGAATAAATGCACATTCTGATTTTCCAAAATTATTTTGTGAGAAGCTGTCGCAAACGACAGGTATTTGTTTCACTGTAGCCGAAAATTTTTTCTCCCATATTGGGACACAAGATATTGCCGTCGCCCTGTCAGGAAATCTTAAGACGGTAGCTGTCTCTGTGATGAAGATTTCGAATGACCTCAGGTGGATGAATTCTGGACCTTTAGCTGGCCTGGGAGAGATCGTTTTGGAGCCTCTGCAACCGGGTTCCTCAATAATGCCAGGTAAGGTAAATCCNGTTATCCCAGAGTCTGCAGCTATGGTGTCCGCTCAGGTGATGGGCAATGACATGGCGATTTCAATTGGCGGGCAGTCAGGTAGCTTTGAGTTGAATGTGATGTTGCCGATGATTGCGGATAATTTGCTCAGAAGTATCGAAATGCTGACAAATGTGTCTCGACTTTTAGCGGACAAGGCTATAAGCACCTTTAAGGTAAATGAAGAACAGTTGAATGCATCTTTGTCCCGAAATCCTATACTTGTTACCGCACTGAATCCNGTTATAGGCTATGCNAAAGCCGCTGAAATTGCCAAAAAAGCGTATGCACAGAGCCGTCCGATNATTGAGGTTGCTATTGAGGAAACTGAGATGAATCGAGAGGTTCTAGAGACTCTGCTCGATCCGATGTCTTTAACTCGGGGCGGCCTAGGGAACACCTAAGTTGTTATTTTGGATTAAAAAAATACTTAGATCTGAGTAAACAGTGGGAGATGATCATGGATAAGCGGTGACACAGGTTGTGGAGTTTATATGGCTAATTTAAATGGAAAAACCTTATTTATCACTGGGGCAAGTCGAGGAATTGGACTGGCGATTGCAAAGCGAGCAGCTCTTGACGGAGCTAATGTAGCTGTNGTNGCGAAGACCNTTGTGCCTCATCCAAAGCTTCCTGGGACAATTTACTCAGCCGCGGAGGAAATTAATNCANGTGGCGGCAGGGCGCTACCGTTGCCAGTCGACATACGTTTCGAGGATCAATTGGAGATGGCTATTCAAAAGACCGTAGCACATTTTGGAGGTATTGATATTGTTGTAAACAATGCGAGCGCTATAAATTTGATGAGCACTGAAATGTTAACAATGAAAAATTATGATTTGATGCACACCATTAACACTCGCGGTACATTTNTATGCTCAAAGTTAGCAATTCCACACCTTAAGCGGGCTAAGAACCCCCACGTCCTAAACCTTTCACCTCCCCTAAATATAGAAGCGCGTTGGTTCCAGAACCATGTCGCTTACACCATGGCAAAATTCGGGATGAGTATGTGCGTCCTGGGCATGAGTGAAGAGTTTGCGAANTTAGGCATTGCTTTTAATGCTCTTTGGCCAAAAACTACTATCGCCACCGCCGCAGTTGCTAATATCGTGGGTGGTGAGCCAGTTTTGCGTCGTTCTCGCTCAGCAAAGATAATGGGAGACGCTGCACATGCAATCTTGATTCGAGAGAGCGCGAGTTTTAGCGGGAATTTTTGTATTGACGAGGACGTATTGCGGGAAGAGGGGTGTCACGACTTCAGCAAGTATCGCGTGGATCCTGCGATCACTGAGGAAGAACTTTTTCCAGACTTTTTCATTTAGCATGTTGCTGAAGCATTTTGACATTGAGTTTACGATCGGCTTTTTAACGTATGTTTAGTGCCCCTAAAGAAGAGCAAGGAATTCATTTCTGGTTGCTTGGTTACTGCGAAACAGGCCCAACATGGCTGAAGTTTTCATGGAAGAATTCTGCTTTTCGACACCGCGCATCATCATACACATGTGCTTCGCCTCAATTATAACACCTACACCTTGGGCACTGGTAACTTGATGAATCGTCGAGGCTATCTGTTGCGCCAACGTTTCCTGAATCTGTAGACGCCTTGAAAACATATCTACGACCCGAGCTATTTTTGACAACCCAAGAACTTTTCCATTGGGTATGTACGCTACGTGGCACTTCCCAATGAATGGAAGTAAGTGATGTTCACACAGAGAGAAAAGCTCTATATCTTTCACCATTACCATTTCCTCGGACTCTGAGGGGAATAAAGCATCATTTATGAGCTGATTAAGATCTACGTTGTACCCGCTGGTTAGATACTCGAATGCTTTTGCGGCTCGGGCCGGTGTTTTAATCAACCCAGGACGAGACAAATCTTCTCCGGTAAGGCTTATAATTTTTTCGAACGCTTTTTCCATGGTAATCCCTTTTGCAATAGTTCAGAGAGTAATTTTAAGAGCGACCGCATTCTGTACCAAAGTTCTTCAAATTGCCAGTATCGCGTTTACTAATGATGTGCGTTTGGACTAACATTAGACCCCGAGTAATTATTCCTAGGAAGGAGCAGGTTAGTGGAATCAGTTACCACGCTCGGGGACCTTTTGGTTGAAGCCGAGCAGCTTTTTTTGTCACATGGTCTTTACTTCGGGCACGGAACGACCAGCGCATGGGATGAGTCTGTGGTTTTGGTGAGTCACGCTTTTCATCTTGGGCCAGATCCGCAAAGCGATGTCTTAGACAAAGAGGTTACAGAAGATCACGCAAAATTTTTTCGCGGGCTGTGTAATCGTCGCGTCAAGGAGCGTATTCCCGCCCCTTATCTAACCTCGAAGGCTTGGTTTTGTGGTCTTGAGTTTTTTGTAGATCCTAGAGTGATAATTCCACGTTCTCCTATTTCAGAACTAGTCTTTTATCAGTTTTCCCCTTGGTTGCTTCGTCAACCTGACTCCCTGCTCGATTTGTGCACTGGGAGTGGCTGTATTGGCATCGCGTGTGCCTATGAATTTGATGAGGCTATGGTAACAATTTCTGATATTTGCAGGGAAGCGCTAAAGGTTGCCCGACGTAATGTTGAGGCTCATAGCCTTTTAGATCGTGTCGAGATTGTAGAGTCTGACTGTTTCAGCGGCTTAAATGGTAAAAAATTCGATTTAATTGTGTGTAATCCGCCATATGTAGATTCGCAAGAATTTGCGACGATGCCGGCTGAGTATCGACATGAGCCAGCTCGGGCAATGTTGTCTGGTGAGGATGGGCTCGAATTTACTCGTCAACTACTTCGGGAAGTAATTGATCATCTCAACCCTCAGGGAATTCTGGTCGTGGAAGTTGGAAACTCTGCTATAGCCTTGGAAAAGGAATTCACCGAAGTCCCATTTATTTGGCCTTCGGTAGGTGAAGGTGATTCGGGTGTTTTCATTCTTAGTCATGAATTACTGCATGAAAACAGCCATTTTTTTTCTTGATTTCCGTATAATCGAGAGTATTAACACCGGGAGTTTACAGCAATGTCTGGCAATACGTTAGGAAAACTGTTTTCAGTGACCAGCTTTGGCGAGAGTCATGGTGATGCTTTGGGGTGTATAGTTGATGGATGTCCTCCGGGACTAAGTCTCTGTTCGGGAGATCTGCAGATGGACTTGGATCGTCGGAAGCCCGGGCAGTCTAGATATACAACCCAGAGGCGAGAGGCAGACGAAATAAGGATCCTTTCTGGTGTCTTTGAGGGCATAACAACCGGATCGCCCATTGGAATGATAATTGAAAATACTGATCAAAAAACCAAAGATTACAGTAGTATCAAAAATTTATTCCGCCCGTCTCATGCAGATTATACGTATCATCAAAAATATGGTATCCGAGATTACCGAGGTGGTGGTAGAAGCTCGGCTAGAGAGACTGCTATGCGAGTCGCCGCCGGTGGTATAGCAAAAAAATATTTAAACGAGCAACTAGGAGTCAACATATATGGTTATGTTTCGCAACTTGGTCCAATTGTAGCAGAGAGTTTCCAACAATCTGAGATCGAGAAAAATGCCTTTTTTTTTCCTGATCCTGAAAAGATTCCTGCTCTTGAAGCCTATATAAAGGCACTTTTAAAAGCGGGGGACTCGGTGGGCGCTAAAGTTAGAGTAGTGGCGGAGAATGTACCCGTAGGTTTAGGAGAGCCAGTTTTTGACCGACTTGATGCTGACATTGCACATGCGTTGATGAGCATCAATGCCGTAAAGGGTGTGGAAATTGGGGCAGGTTTCTCCGCCGTACATCAAAAGGGATCTGAGCACAGGGATGAGATGTCCCCAAAGGGATTTTTATCTAATAACGCTGGTGGGATTTTAGGTGGAATTTCAACGGGACAGACCATTCACTCATGTTTGGCATTAAAACCAACTTCGAGCATTAGAATCCCCGGCTGCTCAATAAACACACATGGAGAGTCGGTTGAGGTAGTAACGAAGGGCCGTCATGACCCATGCGTTGGTATTCGTTCCGTACCGATCGCTGAGGCTATGATTGCGGTGGTGCTAATGGACCATTACTTGAGAGATATTGCGCAGAATAACCGAGTAAATAGGGACCTCGATCCAATTGATTAAGGTACGATGATGCGGTTGTGACTTCTCTCTCTTATGAAATATTTCGGCATTTAAGTACAGGATGCGAGAGACGTTATTAAGCTAATTAAGATATTAGTGATACCATATAGAGTTAGTGATGTTGTTAGTCACAGATCACTAAGACAAAAAGGGGGAGGCTATTAGCAGTGACTGGACAAACGCTTTACGACAAGTTATGGGAGAGCCATGTTGTGTTTAATCGCCACGACGGCTCAACTTTGTTATATATTGATCGTCACATTCTTCATGAAGTCACCTCGCCCCAGGCATTTGAGGGCTTGCGCCTAGCAGGTAGGAGGCCGTGGCGCTTAGACACCAATATCGCCACACCAGATCATAATATTTCTACAGATCCTGGTGAGCGCAAAGCTGGAGTAGAGGGAATCCCAGACGAAACGTCTAGAATTCAGGTAAAAGCTTTGGATGACAATTGTAATGAGTTTGGAATAAAAGAATTTAAAATGAACGATATGGGCCAGGGTATTGTGCATGTGATGGGTCCAGAACTTGGAGTTACTATGCCGGGAATGACGGTTGTGTGCGGGGATTCACATACGGCCACTCACGGAGCGCTTGGCTGTCTTGCACATGGGATAGGCACCTCCGAGGTGGAACACGTGCTAGCGTCTCAGTGCTTGGTTACAAAAAAAATGAAGAATATGCGCGTGACTGTAAATGGTAAGTTAGGGTTTGGGGTGACCCCTAAAGATGTAATTTTAGCGATAATTGGAAAGATTGGCACCGCAGGTGGGACTGGACATGCGATAGAGTTTTCTGGCGATGTTTTTGCTGACATGTCGGTGGAGGGTCGTATGACAGTATGCAATATGGCGATCGAGGCTGGTGCGCGTGTTGGCCTTGTCGCGGTCGATGAAAAAACGATTGATTATGTGAAGGGTCGAAGGTACGTCCCAAAAGGTAAACTTTTTGACACCGCCTCGTCCTATTGGAGATCACTTGTGAGTGACGAGGGAGCGCAATTCGATAAGGAAGTGCTCATGTCGGCCAATGAGATCGCTCCCCAGGTGAGTTGGGGTACATCACCAGAAATGGTGGCGGAGGTATCCGGAAGGATCCCAAAAATGAGTAGTATGACGACACCTAGTGAGAGAGAAGGATTACGTCATGCTTTAGAATACATGGGTCTTGAAGAAGGGCAAAAAATAACCTCAATTATGGTCGATAGAGTATTTATTGGATCTTGTACAAATTCTCGTATTGAGGATCTTCGAGCAGCTGCTGAAGTTGTAAAAGGGCGCAAGAGGGCTGAAACTGTTAAACAGGTATTAGTCGTACCAGGCTCGCAAATTGTAAAGAGTCAAGCTGAAACCGAGGGGTTACATTCAGTCTTTGTTGATGCGGGAATGGAGTGGCGGGAACCTGGATGTTCGATGTGTCTTGCTATGAATGATGACAAATTAGGCGCTGGAGAACATTGTGCTTCGACTTCGAATCGTAATTTTGAAGGTCGACAGGGGAGCGGAGGGAGAACCCACTTAATGAGTCCGGCAATGGCAGCAGCAGCGGCGATCACGGGGAGGATTGTTGACGTAAGGACCTTCTCTGGGAATTCAAGATGATAGAGCCTTTTACTCGCCACAGAGGACTGGTAGGACCCATGGATCGGGCGAACGTTGATACTGACATGATCATCCCAAAGCAATTCCTTAAATCCATTAAAAAAACAGGTTTTGGTTTGAATCTTTTCGATGAGCTGCGTTACCTTGAGCAAGGACATCAAGATTTGAATCTAAAGGAACGCGAGACAAATCCTGATTTTCCATTAAATAACGAGCGTTACATCGGGTCTACTATTTTGTTAACGAGAGAGAATTTTGGTTGTGGATCAAGCAGAGAGCACGCGCCTTGGGCGCTTAAAGATTATGGTTTTCGCGCAATTATTGCGTCAAGTTTTGCAGACATCTTTTACAATAATTGCTTCAAAAATGGGCTACTGCCGATTATTTTAAATCGGGATGTGGTTGATCAATTGTTTAAGCAACTTTATTCCGAAGTTGGATTTTCGATTTCCATTGATTTGTATCTTCAAAAGGTGTTTCTTGATAATGGTTGTTATTTCACTTTTCAGATTGATGAGTTCTACAAAAACTGTCTACTTGAGGGCTTGGATGAGATAGATGTTACTTTACGTAACAAAGAAGCTATTACCAGATATGAGATAGAGCGTAGAAAGTTACATCCCTGGATTTTTGGTGCGATAGGATGACTTCTCTTGTACTTGTTTTACCGGGCGATAACATAGGACCGGAGATCATTGATGAGGCAGTTAAGGTGTTAAGAGCAGTGATTGTCAAATTTGATCTAGATGTGGAGTTAATATTCGCTGATTTGGGGGGAACAGCCTATGATAAGGCTGGAAGTCCATGCCCATCAAACACAATAGCACTCGCGCATCAATCAAGTGCTATATTGCTGGGAGCGGTTGGTGGTCCAAAATGGGATGGTTTGGATCGAGATTTAAGACCGGAACAGGGATTACTTCAGCTTCGGTCTGAACTTGGTCTCTTCGCTAATTTGAGGCCAGCAATTATGTATCCGCAGCTTTGTAGTGCTTCCTCCCTCAAGCCGGAGATTGTGTCAGGATTGGACATCCTTATCATACGTGAGCTGGTCGGAGGTATTTACTTTGGTGAACCAAGAGGTATTCGTGTACTTGAGAATGGAGAGCGTGAGGGCTTTAACACGTATAAGTATTCAGANTCTGAAATACGTCGCATCGGGAGGGTAGCCTTTGAGGCAGCCCTCTTANGAGGTCAGCGATTGTGTTCTGTCGATAAATCAAATGTTTTGGAGGCTACGGTCCTGTGGCGGGAGATCATATCTGGTTTAGCCTCTGACTATCCTTCTGTGGAGTTGACTCACATGTATGTTGACAATGCGGCAATGCAACTTGTAAAGGAACCAAAGCAGTTTGATGTTGTTGTAACCGGCAACATGTTTGGAGATATTCTATCAGACGCTGCTGCAATGCTCACCGGATCAATTGGTATGCTCCCCTCAGCTTCCTTAGATAAAAGTGGGAGAGGCCTTTACGAACCCTGTCACGGATCAGCTCCCGATATTGTTGGCACACAAACAGCTAATCCCTTAGCGACCATACTTTCTGTGGCTATGATGATGAGGTATTCTTTTCACCGTCCAGACATTGCTAAAACCATAGAATTAGCGGTTAATGAGGTGTTAGATGAGGGTCTTCGAACTCCCGATATTATGAGCGGCTCAATGAGGATGGTAACCACCAGTGAAATCGGCGACGCCGTTACTGTTCGCATATAAAGGAGTAATTTGAGATGGCGGTAATAGTATCGGAGCTGAATGATGCTTAAGACTGGCCTGATTGGATGGCGAGGTATGGTCGGTTCAGTGTTGATTGAGAGGATGTTCTCTGAGAACAATTTCCGNTCTATACATCCCTNTTTTTTCAGCACCTCTCAGGCGGGATCTCCTAATCCTTTNGATATATNGGANAGNCAACCGTTGATGGATGCATTTGATATTTCGTGCCTTCGGGGGATGGATGTAATCATTTCATGTCAGGGCAGTGGGTATACGAAACAAGTGTACCCTGAGTTGCGGGGCTTGGGTTGGGCGGGATATTGGATCGATGCAGCGTCTGCGCTTAGATTAAATTATGATGCAATAATTGTGCTCGATCCAATTAACCGTAGAGTGATTGACGGAGGTCTCGAGAGTGGAATAAAAAATTTTATTGGAGGTAACTGTACAGTTAGTTTGATGTTGATGGGATTGGGCGGTCTGTTCAAAGAAGATCTTGTAGAATGGGCTTCATCCATGACTTATCAGGCGGCATCAGGAGCAGGTTCAAACAACATGCGGGAGCTTATTACGCAGATGGGNAGNTTGGAAGGNTCCGTAAGTTATTTGCTAAATGACCCCAAATCTTCTATTTTAGAGATTGATCGGTTGACTCGCGAGTGTATTGCGTCGGATACGTTTCCCAAAACAGAGTGGAAGCAACCGCTGGCCGGAAACCTTTTACCTTGGATTGACAGTGAAGTTGGAAATGGTCAAAGTCGAGAGGAATTTAAAAATCAAATAGAAACAAATAAGATTTTAGGGCGCTGCAACAATCCTATAGCTTTGGATGGACTATGTGTGAGGGTGGGAGCTATGAGGAGCCATAGCCAGGCAGTAACGCTAAAGCTTCGGCAAGATGTACCCTTAGATGATGTTCACGCCATACTGGCCAATACGAGTGTTTGGACAAGAGTCGTACAAAATAAAAAAGATGCCTCACTCNCTGAGCTTACACCTGCTGCCGTCTCTGGAACTTTACAGGTCGCTGTTGGTCGACTTCGAAAAATGAACATGGGAGGACAATATCTCTCAGCTTTCACGGTAGGTGACCANTTGCTCTGGGGGGCTGCGGAGCCTTTGAGACGTATATTGGAGATAATAATCGAATTTGAGTCATAGTTAAGCANACACTCAACAATGTTTTCTCNTACGGTGACTCGGGAATTACCGTTTCGTCATCGCTACCAATAGCAGTGTTTTTTCATCACCAAAAAAGGAACACTCAGAATGAGTAGATTCCTTTCTTGTCTTAAGGGGTTGACTCGCGGGCCATAAAGTCTTCAAATACATAAGTATACATATCAATGCTAGAATGCTTGTCAATAACAATTGCTGGTTCTTTTTGTATGTAGCTAGAAACTAACCGTTTAGTAATCACTCCGGCGAGAGGGCGTGAGATGCGAATCCAAAAAATATCTATGAACAGCTGNTGTGTGANTGCAGTTTTGGTAAGTAGTATTTTAGTCTCATTGATCGGTATGTCTCCTGAAAGTCTTGGGCAGACATTCGCAGCAAAACAATCCGGCGATACAGTCAATGNACTAGCTGAACTAAATGACCAGGACAAGGATATCAGTTCAGTAGAGCGTGATTGGTTGGGTAATTCGGTTACCATGCTCACTGAACAGCAATTAGCTCCCGGCCAATATAAGGTTATGCCAGGTGATACTCTTTGGAAAATAGCGAGAAGGCTGAGGTTCGCTGGAATAAGNGTTGTGCAAATTATGGAGGCGATTTTTAGATACAACTCTGCAGCGTTCGAGGATGGTGACGTAACTGCGATTGTAGTGGGTTCAGTCATCTTATTGCCAACTGAGGAAGAGGTTAGATCAGAATTTGGAGCCTTTGTAAGCCCAGGTATTGAAAGAATAGAGCCGGATAGAATTCAGTCACGAGCCCTAATCAGCTCAATCAGAAGAAGCGCTCTTGAGCAAGAGCGANCCGCNAATCTTTCGATTAAAGGAGCTTTTGATAAAGATGATGGATTTAATGCGATTGAACGCCCAAAAAATGAGACAACTTCCTCAATCAATCTGGAATTTAACGACTCGTCGCTTAAGCAGTCTGACCTTACAAAACAGAAATTTACGGGCTTAAATGCTCTTCTGGGAGCTTTAGTATTTGGATTAGGTTTGCTTGGGGGTCTGTATATGCATTCCCGGCGTGCTTCAAAGGCGCCACCAAAGAAAAATTTAGGTAACGACGAGGTAGGTNATCTTGATAATTTAAATTTCTACTTTGATGAGGCGGATGGGGTAGAAATCAAGCTTTTTNATGAACGCGATACGGAGATTTTCCCTNATACCGCNGATGAAGTATCCTCGCGNTTTTTTGANTCAATGGTTGATCCAATGATTGATGCTGAAATGTANTTGTCTGTCGGAAAAATTGATGAAGCGATTGATGTGCTCCAGGAAGAACGTTTTGCTAAACCGCAAGATGCCGCNTGCAGAGTAAGATTGATGCAGATACTTTACGAGAAGGCTAGATACAGAGAGCTGGAAACGATATATTCTGAAATAGAAAAAACTGGTGANCAAGGTTCCGTTGCTGCCGCATCCAAAATAGTACAACAAAGCCTTTTCGACGAACTTGAATCGAGAAAGCCTGACTCGACCTCAGGTTCAAATGAACTTGGAGCCAGACAAGGTAAATCCGTGTTTGTAATTAATGAAAGCGAAAACTCTTCTGATGCTCAGCAGCGAGAGGAAATCGTTCTTCCTGACGGAGATCCATCCAAGGAGCTTGGAGCCAAAACGTTCCNATTGGATAACCATAAACAAATCAATGTTATAGATGCNGGGCATAACNAGGGTTTTGATCAGCAGAATGATCGNTTTGCGAATCTCGACCTAAGCGAAACGAATAGTAATGATTCAGAATATGATCTGGATAATTTTGTTACATCAGAAGTTGATGATGAGCCGTTGGAGGCTAATTTAGCTAGTGATGCCTTGCAACCAACCCAAATAAGCGCATCTGTTNAAGTNAAGCCNAAAGATGTTTCAGATAANTCAGANAACTCTTTGATTCTCGAGTCCGAATCCAGGCCAGTGGACGCCACAGATATGCGAGAAGGAGGACCCAAGCTTGACTCTCTAGGGTATGATTCACACAGGGACACAGATTTAAATACAAAACAAAAACGTAGCGGGGGTAAAGACGATAAAAACACAGCTGCTATACTTAATACAGAAACGACAAAAACTTCTCATCTTGAGCACTCATTGGCCCAAGCCTCCGGACAGATTAGTGATTCGATGAATCAGGGGATGTACGAAAGTTCGCTTAATCAAAACCATCCGAGTGCAGATGAGGTGCAAGATTCAGATAACAATTTTGAAAATTTTTCTACAAGCGACACTTTTCAAAAAGGTTTAGATGTTGGCGACTCATGCTCGGGTGTTGTAACTAGTTTGTCACCCTTAGGTGCACTTCTTGATCTAGGAGAGTCAATTGGAGTGCTTAACGTAAATGATATTGCTTGGAAACGAGTTTCTCATCCCTCTTTGGTGTTAGATATTGGTGACGAAATAAACGTAAAGGTATTGGCATTCGATGCAAACACTCAGAAATATGAGGTGGGGATGAAACAACTCGAAGATGACCCTTGGAAGTTATCTAATATTTTTGATGTAAAGGAGCCGATTGGTAATGATGAGGATCCAGAGGTTTTGAAAGAGCTCGATAATATCGTGACCGAATTAGAACCAGAAAAAGAAATTAAGCCGAGTGGCACAAAGGGATCAGACGTTAAAGTTCATCAAGGTACGATGCGATCCGATAATTCTTTGAATCACAACGATGTAACCGAAAGTGAATTGCAAAACGAAGACTTTCCAGTTAAAAGGTTTATTGGAACAGATTTGTCATTAGCTAATACAAAGTTTGATAGTGTTGAGCAAGATTTAGTCAAGGCATATTCTCTTGATGACGATTTAAAACAGACTTTATCATCTGAACAAGATGATAGTGGTGATGGGTTAAGTAAAATAAATG